>JAAZUY010000037.1 GCA_018623895.1 bacterium
AACAAAAGAACTTTAGGTTTATTAATTAGTGCTCTAGCGATAGCAACTCTTTGTTGTTGACCACCAGACAATTTTAGAATGTTTCTTTTTTCAAAACCAGTCAGACCAACTAATTTTAAAAATTTTTGTACTTCTTTATTAATTTCTTTTTTATTCAATTTCAATTTTTCAATTAATGACTTTTTTTTCGATTTATAAACCTCTTTTTTTTTCGATTTATTTAAATTGATAAAATTTTTATCTTTATTTAAGTCTTCTTCCATTTTTTTTATTTGTTGTCTTAATCCAAGAATTTCCTGTTTCACTTTTAAACCATAAACAACATTGTCGTATACATTTAAATGAGGAAACAATGAATATTTTTGAAAAACAGTATTGGTAGGTCTTAAATAAGGTGGTACACCATTCATCATTTGACCTTCAAAATAAATTTGACCTTCCGTTGGTTCAATAAATCCACCTATAATTCTTAATGTAGTTGTTTTTCCACAACCTGAGGGCCCCAACAAAGTTACAAACTGGTTCTCGTTTATCTCTAAATTAATATTATTTAAAACAAATTGATCATTAAATTTTTTGTATATATTTTTAAGTGAAATTAGTTTCATTTTTAAAATTATATCCTACTTTTTTCTCTAGCTATACCTCTTGATTTGTTCATTAACAATGACAAATTAATTATACACTTCTCATCTATTAAGTCAATAATTATTTTTAAAAAATCGTAATATGATAAAATATCTATAAGGAGATTTTTATGTTTGAGGTGAATAATTTATCATTTAAATATCCAAAGAATACTAACAACACTATTAAAGATATATCATTTAACATAAAAAAGGGTGAAATATTTGGTTTTTTGGGTCCTTCAGGAGCCGGAAAATCTACGACTCAAAAATTAATGTTAAGGTTACTCACTGGTGGAGTTGGTGTAATTCGTTATGATGGAGAAAACATATTAGAATTGGGACAAAACTTTTACGAAGATATTGGTGTCAGTTTTGAAATGCCAATTCATTTTACAAAAATGTCGGCATTAGAAAATATGATGTTTTTTCAATCTCTTTACAAAAACAAAGCTGACATAAAGGAATTAATGACTAGAGTTGGCTTATGGGAGGACAAAGATAAATTAATTAGCGAATATTCTAAAGGAATGAAAATAAGGCTAAATATTGTAAGAGCCTTAATCAACAAACCAAAGATGCTTTTTTTAGATGAGCCTACTAACGGTTTAGATCCTAAAAACTCTATGATATTAAAAGATATGATTCGTGAATTTAGAAATGCTGGCGGTACAGTTTTTATTACTTCTCACATTATGGCTGATATTGAACAACTATGCGATAGAGTAGGTTTTATTGTTGATGGTAAGATTGTTGAATTATCTAATACAAAAAAACTAAAACTCGACTATGGCGAAAAAACGATCCAAGTTGAATATAAAGAGAAAGAAAATACCGTTGAAAAAGCTTTCGATATGAATAAAAAATCCGAAATGGATTCCCTATCAAAAATAATAAAAGAGAAAGAAATAATTAGAATTCATAGTGGTGAAACAACTCTTGAAGAAATTTTTATTAAAGTCACCGGTGTTAATCTAAAAGATTCAAAAGAGGAATAAGTATGTTATTAAAATTAGTTAAAGGTGAGCTATTTAGACTAAATAAGTATAACGTAATTCTTGTGTCTCTTCTAGTTGTCATTGTTTGGTCAATAATGTTATATCTAATTGAAGATCCAATAATATTTAGTTCAATAATTAGTATCATAATACTTCTTGATGTTACTATGATGACTGTCTTGTATACAGGTTCTGTTTTAAATTTTGAAAAAACTGAATCAACCATGCCTTCACTTATGGTAACACCTGCGTCTGAAAAGCAATTGATTTTTAGCAAAGTAATATCTAGCATGATTCATCAAACAACATCTACATTATTAGTAGTTATAGCATTTATGTTAATTAGAGGAATTGAAATAAACCTTTTTATCTTAACACCAATCATACTAATTAATGTTGCCACTTTCACATTATATGGTTTCGTATTTGCTTTTTTCTCAAAAGATTTTACAAGTTTACTAGCAAATTTATCAACAGTCTATATTTTATTAGTTTTGCCTAGTCTGCTAATTTATTTTGGAGTCTTCCAATCAACAGAAATGATAAATTTTATATTATTATTAAGTCCTATGGAGCAAGCTCTTGTTTTAATAAATTCTGTAGTAAATTCGGACTATTCAATTCACTTTATATTTTCATTATCAATGATGCTAATCTATTTCTTACTAACTTATAATTTAATTGTAAAAAAACAATTCAATAAATATGTACAAAAAGGAAGTGGAGTCTAATGTTTATAAAAATTCTTAAACATGAATTAGGGAGTATAAAAAGAGATAAAATGTATTCGTTTTTTGTCGGATACTTGTTGCTCTTTTTTGTTGTTTCAATATTTCTCTTTCCTTATTTAAAAGATCAACCTAATCCAGAAACAACTATATTAATGGTTTTTATATTATTTCTTTTGATGAATGGTTTTATTTTCGGAGCTATTACTGGTTTTACTCTTCTAGATAATAAGGATGATAACGTATTATTGTCTCTCCAAGTTACACCAATTGATGTTAATATGTATATATTTTTTAAGCTTCTAATATGCTTTATATTTTCTTTGATATCAACAACTTCGCTTGTTTTTATAGCTAATATATCAAGTGGTATTTCTGTTGTTTCGTTCATAATGACGATTTTTTTAGCAAGCCTTCAAGGGCCAATAATTGCTTTAATTATGAATGTTTTTGCTTCAAATAAGGTAGAAGGATTTGTAGTAATGAAAATATCTGGGTTGCTATTGATAGGACCAATACTTTCTTTATTTTTAACTGACTGGACTGAGTTCTTTATAGGATTGTTTCCTGGATTTTGGCCATCAAGAATTTTGACAATGGATTTTTATAACTCATCATATACATTTTCATCTCCTTACATATATTTTATTTTAGGATTATTTGTAAATGGTTTATTTATATTAAATTTATTAAATTTTTATAAAAAGAAAAATAATTTATCATAGGAAGTGAATATGGAGTTTTTATCAATATTTTTAATTGTATATGGCGTTTTAGTTCTATTTTTAGTATTATCAAAAAACAATTTGGTTTTTAATAATCCAAAAACTAAGTTTTTTCAAAAATTTCTTGGCGCTAAAGGTACTTATTGGTTTTTTCTTTTTTGGGGCCTCGCTTCACTGATTGGTGGAATTCTTTTATATCAAAGTATTTAAATAAAAAGCCCATTTGGGCTTTTTATTTTAATTTTATTAATTTCAATCGATTAAGCAACTTTATTATTACATAAACAATTAATGTCAGATGAAATGGCCATGATATTTCTAGTATAGTTACTTCAAAATTATTAATATTAATTCTAAATCCAACATGGATATAAATCAAAAAATATACTAAATATCCAAGTTTATGCATCTCCTGCCATTTTTCAGTTTCAATATTCTTCTTTACATTTCTAATTGAAGTGACTAACAGTGGAATCATTAGAAGATATGCAATTGAACCAATAGGATTAAATCCATTAATATACATATCAAATCTTGAAAATATATGTGGTAATAAATATATGAAACCGTAAAGAGATAAATCACCTCTAACTGGATCTATTACACTTCTGTATATTCCATTTTTTTTCATTACACCCGCTAGCATTACTAAAATAAATAATGCTAAAGAAAAATGACCAGAGAAGACAGTCCACTCCAAAAATTGTCCTCCAATTAAATAAAAGACAAAACTTAGAATAAAGGCGAGAGCAATAAAATGAAATTGATACTTTACAATATATTTTCCAATCATAAATATACTTATATAGATAAATGGAATAATAATAAATGCTAGATTGTTTAATAAAAAATCCAAATTAATTTACTCCTCACTTAAAAATGCAACTATAGGTAAGTTTGTAATATTTGCTGAAGAGTGTGGTGCACCAGAATTCTTAAATAATTCTGTTACGTCTTGTCCAGCATTAATAAACCCTCTATGAACACCATTTGGCCAACTTGGGTTATTTGTAACGTCATATATCACACCTTCATAACATATATACGCATCTTTTCCGTCTTTGCCATCATATTGACTTAACTCTTCAAGGGTCATATATATTTTTTCATACTCAGATGACACATTGAGTTTTTGTAAAATATACGTGTCTAAAACTTCTTCTGAAATTTCAACAGGTTCACTCCATTTAACAAAACGGTATCCACCATAAGTTTTTGTTAAGGGAAATGTTAAAGAATCTAAATTTTCATAAACTTCTTTATTAACTACTTCACCATTTTTTCCCAAAAATGTGATTTCATATCGAATTGGAAGATCTGGTAATAAAGTACCAACAATTTCCAAAGATTGAAGAAATTCTTCCCAACTGCTAATTTGTTTAATTTCTTCAGAAAGATCTTTTCCACTTTCTAAATTAAAACTAAGAAATTCGATACTATTTGTGACATCATAAATGGTTCCCTCAACTGCAATATAAGACTCATTTCCATTCTGACCATCAAACTCACTTAACTCTTCAGTTGTAAGTTGCAACATTTCTTTTTCAACCTCAGTATCAACTGAGCTACATGAAAAAATAAATAAAATAAGTGCAGTTATTGCGATTTTTTTCATAATCACCTCTTACACTTAAATTATCATATGATTAAAGATATTTTTTTAGTTTTAACTTTATTAAATTTATTTTGTAATTTTATGTGATTTAAAATTTGTTTAGACTACTATTTCTTTAGATATAATCCTCTCTTTTAAAGATTTTATCTTATTAAAAATAATTTCTTGTGTCTTTACAAACTCTTCCTCGTTTTTTCCAGAAGGATCCTCTAATCCCCAATCTTCTCGATAATTACAAGGAAGCCACGGGCAGGAAACATTACAACCCATAGTTATAACTACATCAACTTCTGGTATTTTATCAATTAATTTAGATTTATGTTTTAAGTTCATATCAAAATTATGAATTTTTTTTATGACTTTAACTGCATCTTGATTGATTTGATCTTTAGTTTCTGTTCCAGCACTGTAAGCCTCAAAAAAATCGCTATAATATAAATTTGTTAAAGCCTCTGCCATTTGACTTCTGCAGGAATTGTGTACACAGACATATGCTACTTTAATTTTTTTCATTAATATAATTCTGTCCTTTTATGAACTCCAGTTTTTGTAAAAATTATCCACTCTGATATATTTGTGGCATGATCTCCAATTTTCTCTAAATACTTTAAAATCATTAAACTATATACTGCTTCCTCAGCCTCAATAAGATCACTTTTTAGCATTTCAGTAATTGTTTTTAATGCAATTTTAAAAACATTATTAATTTCTTGATCTTCTTTAATTACTTTTTGGGCTAATGTTTCATTATTTGTTTGAAGAGCCTCAATAGTTATGTAATACATAGATTCTAATGTATTCATCAACTTTGTAGCTAATCCAACAATTTTTTCATGAGGAATTTCTTTAAGCTGAGTTGTCATATATGCAATATCACAAGCATGATCTCCAATTCTCTCAATATCTGTAATCATTTTAAGAATTGCTGTTACAATTCTTAAATCTGTAGCTACAGGTTGTTCTTTCCAAATAACTCTTAGTGCATGCTTAGCTATTGCTTCTTCTGCTTCATCGACGGCATCATCTAATTTTAAAATTTTACTTGCTTCAGAATGACTTGCATTTTTAAATGCAGAAAATGCACCTTTTATATTTTCAAATGAGAGTTCAGCCATCTCAATTACTTCTTTTTTAAGTTTTTCAATGCTTACATTTAAAGATTTTCTTGCTTCCATATCTTATCCAAACCTTCCCGTAATATATTGTTCTGTTTTTTCATTTTGTGGTTGATTAAAAATTTTATTTGTATCGTCCATTTCTATTAATTCTCCCATTAAAAAGAATGCTGTTTTGTC
>JAAZUY010000006.1 GCA_018623895.1 bacterium
ATTTGCTAAGTTTTTTTTTAGGTTTATTTGCAGGAGTTTTTTTCGTATTAATTATTTACATGTACGGAGTTTTTAGAGAATTACGAAAAGAATCAGATTTATCAATTAAAAATAATGATGTTAATGAAGATTTAATTATAGAAATGATAAAGGATGCTCAAAAACAATTTGAAAATAAGGAAAAAAAAAGAGGATCATCATATACAAGCCGTCTCCTACAAATTACTAAATCATTAGCATTTGAAATTGCACACAATTTTTATCCTAAATCAGAAACTCCTTATCTTGAACTCTCATTGAATGAAACACTAAAATTAAATCATTATATTACTGATAGAATTGATCAGTTGACTAATCAACCAATCTTAAAATTATTTAGACGTTATACAATGTCAACAATATATAGTTTTACAGTAAAAACCAAAAAAATCGTGGATAATAAAGTAGTAAAGTCACTTCAGGATTTTGGTGTTGATGAGGTTGTAAAAGCTTCAATGACTGCACTTAATGCAATCAACCCAGTTTATTGGATTAGAAAAGCAGGAAATTTAGTATCCGATAAAATTATGAGTAAAATCGGGCTTTCTATCATTGCAATTGTTGGAGAAGAAACATATAAAATTTATTCTAAGAAAGTATTTAATGAAGAAAAAAATATTGATACAGGTGTTCAAAACCTATATGATGATGTGAAAGAAGAAAAAAATCATGAAAAATAAATTAAATCAAATTAAAGTACCCTTTAAAATTTATCAGATTTCAAAACTAAAAGGAATCAGAAGCAAGAAAAACTATGAATCATCTCATTTTGTATCCCCAATGTTTGGTACAAAAGTAAAAGACGTTGTTGCTGTTCCTATTGAAAATCATGATTCAAAAGATCAAGCTAAAGCTTATGATGCTTTCAGAAGTGACCCTAAATTAACCCCTGAAGAAGCATTCAAGAAATATGGTACAAAATATTATGAGTTTAGTAATTTAATAACTAGAGAGACCAGAGAAAATTTCTTTGGTAACAAAGAGGACTATGAAAGTGATGAATACAAAAACGATAAAACTTATGAACAAAAAATTATCTCTCCAATAATAAAAAAGCACGACCAGACAATAGATTCAAAAGTAGATAACGATAATGAATCAAGAATAATTAATTTGGATACTGTTAAAAACGAGAATCTAGAATTGGAAGTCGTAGAAAATAATAGTCTAAGTGAGGGTGTTATTCATATACCAAAGGAACAAGATAGCATTGAACTTGATATGAGATCAGATTTTTTTGATCAAATTTCTAATAATGACTCAAAATCTGATATTTCTTTGAGTAAGAGAAAAGAAGAAGGATATAATAAGCCTCATGTAAATATGTTTAAAAACAAAAGTTTTGAAAATAGTAGTGATTTACAATGGTTAAAAGATCAGGTAGAGGTGATCAATCAAACACTCTTAGATTTTGGAATTGAAGGAAAAGTATTTGATTCAAAAAAAGGTCCAACAGTGACACGTCATGAAATTGCACTTGAACCAGGAGTCAATGTAAAAAAAGTGAATGGTATTCAGGATAACCTCATGATGAATTTGTCTGCGACATCTGTGAGAATTGAAGCCCCCATTCCAGGGAAGCCCTATGTAGGCATTGAAGTACCAAATGTGGAAAAAGAAATCGTCTATTTTGGTAATATTATCAAAGATAAACGTTTTACTGAGAGTGACCAAAAATTATTAATTGCATTAGGGATGGACATTGACGGTGAACACATATTTGCTGATATCAAGACGATGCCACATGGATTGATTGCTGGTGCAACGAATAGTGGTAAAAGTGTTTGTATCAATACCATTTTAGCGAGTTTACTTTTAAAAAATAATCCTGACGAGCTCAAGCTTATACTTATTGATCCAAAGATGGTTGAGCTGGCACCATATAATAATCTTCCTCATCTTATAACACCTGTTATTACGGATGCGAAAGTAGCTTCAAAGGCGCTTGATTGGGTTGTTCAGGAAATGGAAAGGCGATTTAAAGTTTTTGCTAAGTATCGATCAAGAAATTTAGATGCATTTAATGAGAAGGTTGAATTAAAAAAGATTGATCATGAAAAAATGCCGCATATTGTTATAGTGATAGATGAACTCGCGGATTTGATGATGATTGCATCAAGAGAGGTGGAATATGCGATTCAACGAATTACTCAGAAAGCGCGTGCTGCTGGAATTCATCTTGTAGTTGCGACACAAAGACCAACGACGGATGTCATTAAAGGAACGATTAAATCAAATATACCCGTGAGGATTGCATTTAAAGTCGCTTCGTATGTAGACTCGACAACCATTTTAGACGGTTCAGGTGCTGAGACACTTTTAGGACGAGGAGATATGTTATTTAAAACACATGAAACGCCAAAAAGATTACAGGGTGCGTATATTACGGATGATGAGATTTATGATTTGACTGCTTTCATAAAAGATCAAAAAAAACCTACATTTGTATTTGAACATGATGAACTCAAAAAACAAAGTGAAAATAGAGAGGAACTCGATCCATTATTCAGTGAAGTTGCCAAATATGTTGTAGAGAAGAAAAATTGTTCTATAAATTCTATTCAAAGAGAATTTAATTTAGGTTTTAATAGAGCACAATCCATTGTTGTTTCATTAGTGAAATTTGGGATTGTAGAGAATTCTGACGGAACCAAAGCAAAGCAAGTAAATATAAGTTTATATGAATTAGATGAAATATTAAGGGATTTATAATGCTTAAAAAAAAAATAACCCAATGTATAATTATTTTAATTCTAACAATTTTTATATTCTTAGGTATGAGTTTCAAAGTTTCAAAAATGACACCATATGTTAATTTGATAAATATAAATATAATTATATTGATAATTTCTTCAAACATTTTTTTGTTGTTTATTAATTTTAATAATAGAATATTGAAAGGACTTGCTGACCTAATTTCCTTTTCAGCAATTTCTTACTTAAGTCTTTGTATAATTTTTGGATTTATTGTTATTCCTTCAAATGTTAGTCAGTCTTCAATGTATCCAACGTTAGAAAATAATGATCAAGTATTGGTATATCACTTGAATTACATACCCAAAATTAATGATGTCGTAGTGATAAAAGTATCTGATCAAAACTATCCAAATATTCCAAAAAATAACGATTTAGAGACAAGCAACTTTTTAGATTCTTTTTATGTTAAAAGAATATATGGTATTCCTGGTGACGAAGTTAGTTTCACCAAATCTGATGAATCATCTAATATTTTTAAACTTTTTATTAATGGAGTTGAAGTTTTATCTCCATTATCATCTCCGTATTTTATAAATTTAAGTCAAAAAGAGCTTTTAGAAAGTCAGTTAATCAACAACCTTATTCCAATGGAAAAGTACTTTGTTCTTGGTGATAATCCTGAATTATCTTTAGATTCTAGAAGTTTTGGATTAGTTTCTAAAAGTGACATAATTGGGACTGTAGTTTTTAAATTATGGAATTTTGAGGTTATAAAATGAATAAATTCAAAAACATTCAATGGTACCCAGGTCATATGTTTAAAACCTTTAAACAATTAAAAAATGAATTGAAATTGATTGATGTTGTTTTGGTATGTTTGGATGCAAGAGCTCCAAAATCAAGTAAAAATCCAATGATAGAGGAATTATTAAAAGATAAAAATTGTATATATATTTTAAATAAATTTGATTTATCAGATAAAAGTAAAACATTAGAGTTTATTGAGAAAAACAAAAACAAAAATAATTTTATTGCAATAAATTCGAAAGTTCAAGAAACTAGGAATAAAGTAATTAAAAAAATTAATAATGTAATGAATTTGATAAATAAAAAAAGAGAAAAAAAAGGATTAAAACCTAAAATATCAAGGGTAATGATAACTGGAATTCCAAATGTTGGAAAATCAACGTTGTTAAATAACTTAGTTAGAAAAAAAATAACTAAAACGGGAGATGTCCCTGGAATTACAAAATCTCTTCAATGGATTAGAATTGACAAAAGAATTGAGATTCTTGATACTCCTGGAGTACTTTGGCCTAAGTTTGATAATAAAAATGTAGCTTTAAACCTAGCATTAATTGGATCAATAAAAGATAAAGTATTACCAATACATGAAATATTTGATTATGGAATTAAATATATAAAAACAAATTATTACAAGAGATTAGTCGATAGATATCAAATTAATGAAAATAAAACAGAAGAAGAATCAATAGCAGAAAAATTTGGAGCACTTGGGAAAGATAATTCAATAGATACCAATAGAGTTCATTTGATTTTTTTAAACGATCTTAGAAGCGGAAAACTTGGAGGAATTACTTTAGATGAAGTATGACATGTATAAATATGAAAGAGAACTTGGTAAGAGAGGTTACGAGTTTATATGTGGTGTTGATGAAAGCGGAAGAGGGCCATTGGCTGGTCCTCTTTTTGTTGCAGCGGTTATTCTGCCACTTGGAAAAAAATATAAGTATATAAATGATTCGAAACTATTAAATGAGAAGAAAAGAAAATTAGCATATGAAGAAGTAGTTACGAATGCTCTATCAATAAGCGTATCGGTAGCAACTGTCGATGAAATAGATAAATATAACATCTATCAAAGCACAAAGATGAAGATGATAGATTCAATTAAAACCCTAGAAATTAAACCGGATTTTGTTTTGATAGATGCAATGAATATTGAAGAAATTCAAAATAAATTAAGTTTGATTAAAGGAGATAGAAGATCAATATCAATTGCAGCAGCATCTGTCGTAGCAAAAGTAAAAAGAGATGAATATATGTTACAGTTAGATGAAAAATATCCTATGTATAATTTTCAAAAAAATAAAGGATACCCAACTAAACAACATAAAATGCTTTTAAAGCAATTTGGACCATGCAATGAACATAGAAAATCATTCAAACCAGTCAAAGATCTTTTGCTTAAATAACTATATTTTTGAAAAAAAAATAATATAGACTTAATAATTAATACTTGACATAAATATTTATAATCTTTATTATATACAGACGGAGGAGATATGATAAAAACTTTAATAATAGTAGAATCCCCATCAAAAGCCAAGACAATTCAAAATTATCTTGGTGAATCATATGTTGTAAAATCTTCAGTTGGACATGTTAGAGATTTAGCTACTTCAGGAAAAGGTGGTTTAGGCATAGACATTGAGAACTCATTTAAGCCTCATTATAAAATTTCAAAAGGTAAAGAAAAAGTCATAAAAGAAATAATCAAAGAGTCAAAAAATAAACCTGTTTTAATTGCTACTGACCCTGATAGAGAGGGAGAAGCAATTGGATGGCACGTCGCTGAACTATTAAATCTAGATTTAAATGAAAAAAACAGAATTGTTTTTTCTGAAATTACAAAAAGTACTATTTTAGATTCATTGAGAAAACCGAGAAAATTAGATTTAGGTTTAGTAAATTCTCAGGAAGCTAGAAGAATGCTTGATAGGATTATAGGCTTTAAGTTGTCAGGATTGATGCAATCAAAATTAAAATCTAAATCAGCAGGAAGAGTACAAAGTGTAGCTTTAAAGTTGATAGTGGAATTAGAAAAAGAGATCAAAGCTTTTAAACCTAAAAAATATTATGATATAGAAATTAAATATAAAAAATTTAATGCATTACATTATCACGGTAATAAAAAAATTTCAAAAGATGAAGCAGAAATAATTCTTGAAAAAATTTCGAATCCTTTTAAAGTAGCTTCTATAGATATTAAAGAAATATCAAGGTCTCCAAAAAAACCGTTTACAACTTCCACTTTACAGCAAGAATCTTCAAAAATTTTAAGATTTTCTTCAAGAAAAACAATGATGCTCGCTCAGAAATTATATGAGGGTGTTGATGTTTCAGGAGAACTAAAGGGTTTAATAACTTATATGAGAACTGATTCTACTAGATTATCAAATTCATTTGTTTCATCTTCTCTTGAATTGATTGAAAAAAAGTTTGGAAATAATTATAAAGGATCATATAAAATAAGTAATAAAAAAACTTCTCAAGATGCACATGAAGCTGTAAGACCATCATCTATCCTTTTAGATCCTAAATATGTTAAGAATAATGTTTCTCAGGCATCATTTAAGGATAAAAAAATGCATGATGATGCAATGAAGTTATATGAATTAATTTATAATAGAACTTTATCATCTTTGATGAGTGCTTCAAAATATAAAACTACTAAGATTTCAATCGAATCTAATGGAGAAAAATTTCGTTTTGAGGGTATAAATAAAGTATTTGATGGTTTTAATAAAATATATGATCCAAACAAGACTAAGGATATTGAAACTCCTAAAATATCTTTGGGAGATCAAATAACTATTGATCAGATTGAATTAATTGAAAAAGAAACTCAACCAAAAGCTAGATTTACTGAGGCAAGCTTGATTAAAACTTTAGATAATTTAAATATAGGAAGACCTTCAACATATTCAATGATAATCAATACTCTCATAAATCGAAAATATGTAAAAAAAGAAAAAGGTAAATTTTTTCCTTCTGATCAAGGTAATTTAACAAGTGATGAGCTTCAAAATTATTTTAACAATTTTATAAATGTCGAATACACAGCAAATATGGAGGAACAGCTTGATTTAATTGCAGAAGGCAAGTTTAATAAAGTAGAAGTCTTATCAAGCTTTCTAAATGATTTTAATCCTAGTTTTGAAAATGCTAAAATTAATATGAAGAAAATAGAGCCTGAAAAAGTAGATCAAAAATGTCCACTTTGTAATAATGATCTAGTAATTAGAAAATCTAAATATGGAGAGTTTCTGGGCTGTAGTAATTTTCCAAAATGCAAATATAATAATATTGAAAAAAAATCTAAGCCTAAGCCAAAAGAGATTGGAAAAGAATGTCCAAAGTGTTCTAAACCATTAGTTTTAAGGAAAGGACCTAGAGGAGAATTTATTGGTTGTAGTGGTTTTCCAAAATGTAGACATGTTGAACAAATAGACAAAGGAGAAGTACAAAATAAGAAATGATTTTAGAAAAAAAGGCTCAATTGATAAAATTATATACAGTTTACGGAAAGCTTCTAACAAAAAAACAAAAGTTGTATTTCAAGTATTATATTGAAGATGATTATAGTTTTGATGAGATTTCAAAAATTCTTTCTGTTTCAAAAAGTGCGGCACATGATCAATTAAGAAAAATTAGAGATAAATTATTTATGTTTGAAAATAAGTTAAATATACTTTCAAAAAATGATATTAGAAAAAAAATATTAAAAAACTACAAAAAAACTAAAGATGAAAGAATATTAGAGGATTTAATTGAGAATGACTTCAATTGATAGTTTTCTCTTAATATTCATAATAAATTTTCCACATATCTTGTGGGAAATTTTTTTTTGGTTTAATGTTAAAATTATAAAGTGATAATAATATGAAAAAATTAATTTTAATTGATGGAAATTCAATAGTATATCGAGCATATTTTGCAACAGCTTACTCAGGTGCAAATTTGATGCAAACAACAAGTGGAATTTATACTAACGCATTGTTTGCATTTATTAACATGTTTGAAAAAATCGTGACAGATGATGATCAATATATTTTAGTAGCATTTGATACTAAAGAGCCAACTAAAAGGCACAATATGTACAGTGATTACAAGGCAGGAAGGTCTAAAATGCCTGAGGAACTTTTTTCTCAACTAGAATTAATAAATGAGTACTTAAATGTTTGTGGTATAAAGTTTTATAGTCAAGCAGGATATGAAGCAGATGATATTATCGGTTTTTTCTCGAAACAAAAAAATTTTGATGTAAATATCTATTCTAGTGATAAAGATCTTTTGCAATTAGTAAATCAAAATGTCAAAGTTCACTTACTTAAAAAAGGAATGACCGAAGTTGATACTTATACACCTTCAAAAATAGCTGATAAATATGGATTAAGTTTTGAACAGATGATTGATCTAAAATCTTTGATGGGAGACAAATCAGATAATATTCCAGGTATACCAGGTGTAGGAGAGAAAACAGCAATAAAATTATTAAAAAAATATTCTACATTAGAAGAGATCCTTGAAAAAGGATTAGAAATTGGCGGATCTTTAGGAACCAAGATTGTTGAGAATAAGAATCTTGCTTTGTTGTCAAAAAGATTAGTTACAATAGATATTGATTCAAAATTATCAATTGATATAAATGATCTTAAGAGAAAAAAATCTAAATTAATTAATAAGGTTAAATTTCTACAAAAATATGAGCTACATAATCTCGCTAAAAAAATAAGTCATAAAATTGAAAGAGAAGATTGGAGTTTTCAAAATATAAATACAGACGAAAGATTAAAGGAAATTTTAGTCTCTTTGTCTGCTGTGTTTTTTGAATTTTCATCCTTTAATTATCATAAAAGTGAATTGTGGGGAGTTGGTATATCAAATTCTTTAGGTAACTTTTTTTTGGATTCTGAGTTTGCTATGAAATCAAAAGTTTTTAAAAACTTCATGATCGATGAAAATCAAAAAAAGCTTACTTACAATGCTAAAGCGATTAAAGTTTATATGGCATGGAATGAAATTAATGTTAAAGGAATTGAATTTGATCTTTTACTTTCTGCATACACAATCAATGCTCACCTCGGAAAAGAAGAATTCAAGAGAGTTGTTGCTAATTTTTCATATGATGATATTGAATATGATGAAAATATCTATGGTAAAGGTAAAAAAAAATCTATACCTGAAAATGACAGTCATAAAAGACACATAGTATCAAAAGCTAAAGCAATTGGTCATTTATTTAAGGATCAAATTAAAATGCTTAAAGATTATAATCAATATGAATTATACAAAAATATTGAACTTCCATTATCTGATGTCTTATCAAGTATGGAATTTGAGGGAATAGGAATTGATAAAGATTTTTTAGAGAATTTGAGTTTGATTTTTAAGGATAAATTGAATAATTTAGAAAAAGAAATTTTTAGTTATACAAAAAATAAATTTAACATATCCTCACCAAAACAGTTGGGTGAAATTCTTTTTAATGAACTTAAACTTCCATTTTCTCAAAAAAACAAGACTGGTTTTTCTACTAATGCGGATATTTTAAATAAACTTATTGATATTCATCCTATAATTTCTTTAATTTTAAATTATAGGATGATATCAAAATTAAACTCAACATATGTTGATGGAATAAGAAATCATATTATGGATGACGGTAAAATTCATACAATCTATAAACAAGCATTGACAACTACTGGAAGACTTTCATCTGTTGAACCAAATCTTCAAAATATCCCAATTAGAACAGAAGAAGGGAAACTTATAAGAAAAATATTCAAGGCTTCTAATAATAGATATTTTCTAGGTTCTGATTATTCTCAAATTGAATTAAGAGTACTTGCTCATGTTGCAAAATCAAAAACATTAATTGATACATTCAATAGAGATGAAGATGTTCATAATATGACTGCTAAGAAAGTTTTCGGAGTAGAAGAAATTGACTCTGAAATGAGAAGAGTTGCAAAAGCAGTTAATTTCGGAATTATATATGGTATTAGTTCTTGGAGTCTAGCAGAGGATATAAAAACAAGTCAAAAAAAAGCTCAAGATTTTATAGATACTTATTTTTTAGTTTATCCTGAAATTAAAACTTATATGAATGATATTGTTGAATATGCTAAAAAAAATAAATATGTTGAGACCATATTAAAAAGAAGAAGATATATTCCAGAACTTGATTCAAAGATTTTTTCAGTAAGAAAATTTGGTGAAAGAACTGCACTAAACGCTCCCATTCAGGGATCGGCAGCGGATATAATTAAACTAGCAATGATAAAATTAAAGGATAAAATTCAAAAAAATAACCTAAAGAGTAAATTAATACTTCAGGTTCATGATGAGCTTATATTAGAAGTTTTAGAGGAAGAATTAGAAGAAGTGAAAGAAATATTAAAGGATGTAATGGAAAATGCATATGAGCTTTCTGTAAATCTAAAAACCTCTATGTCATTTGGAAAAAGTTGGGTCGAGGTGAAGTAAATGCCAGAACTACCTGAAGTGGAGACTGTTAAGTCATCCTTGGAACCGCATTTGATAGGAAAAACAATTAAAGAGGTTAAGGTTTTATACAAAAATTTAATTGATACAGATGATTTTGAGAAAAAGTTGGTAAATCAGAAAATAATTAAACTCAATAGAGTTGGAAAATTCATAATTTTTCATCTAACTGATAAAACACTTATTAGCCATTTGAGAATGGAAGGAAAATATTTTCTTAGAGAGAACAATGATATTTATAAACATGATCATGTAGTTTTTAAATTAGATAATGGATTAAATTTAGTGTATAACGATGTTAGAAAATTTGGAAGATTTAAAATTTTATCAAAAGATAAGTATTTAAATGAAAAACCACTATCTAATTTAGGGCCTGAACCTAAAAATGCAAATGTCAACCAGATTTTTAGAATTTTAAAAAAGAAAAATGTTTCAATAAAAACAGCATTACTTGATCAAAAAGTAATTTCTGGATTAGGGAATATTTATGTTGATGAAACGCTTTTTGAATCAAAGATACACCCCTTAAAAAAAACCTATAAATTAAAATATTTTGAAGTAAAAAAAATAATTGAGAATGCTATTAAAATTCTAGAAAGTGCAATAAATATGGGGGGTACAACTATAAGAACATATTATTCAACCATGGGTATAGACGGAAAATTTCAAAATAGATTAAAGATACACACAAAAATTAATCAACCATGTTTAAATTGCAAACAAAAAATTGAAAAAATAAAAGTATCGGGAAGAGGAACCTATGTGTGCAAAAATTGTCAAAAGTAAAAAAGTTATAGTTGGAATCACCGGAAACATTGCAAGTGGAAAAACTACAGCTTTAAACTATTTAAGCTCACTAGGGTTTAAAACGATAAACTCAGATGAAATTGTAAATAAGATTTGGTCAGATAAAGAATTCAGTAAAATTATATCTAATGAATATAATGTAAATCTGGAAGATAGAAAAAGTAAAAAAAGATTTTTTAATAAAATTTATGAAAATCCAATATTAAGAAAAGAAATAGAAAGTAGAATTCATCCAAAGGTATTTAGTGAAATAGAATCAAATCTTCAAAATGAAATGGGAATAATTTTTATAGAAATGCCATTACTATACGAAGTTAATTTTCATCATAAATGTAACTATGTTATTTTAATTTTAACATCTCGAGATAAGCAAAACAGTAGACTTGAGAAAAGAGGGTTATCTTCTAAAGAATCAAAAATAAGAATTAATTCGCAAAAAAAATTTTTGTTTATGAATAAAGCAAAATATTACAAGTTACTAAAAAAAGAATCTTTAAATCTTGGAACATTTGAAATTTACAATATAACAAAAAAAATAGACTTGTTTAAGAGCTTAGATAAAATAATTGAGGAGATACAGAAACATGAAAAAAATAATATTATATAGTCCTTTTGACTTATCAATAAATACAATAAAAGTTTTATCTCTGTTATATCTTCCTTTGATAGGTAGCAAGGCATTTTCATTATATCTATCTATATATAGCTTATATTATCAGTCAAAAAACAAAGCTTATTCAAAAATGTTTTTTCTGGAACATTTAAAATTAACTAATGAAGAATTTCAAAAATCAAGGTATATATTAGAATCTTTTGATTTATTAAATACTTTTAATTCTGAAAAAGATCAATATCTAATTAAACTAAAAAAACCCCTAACTCCAAAACAATTTTTGTCTGATACAATTTTTGGATCTTTTTTTGAGGCTGAAATGGGAGAAAAATTTACATCAAAAATAGTAAGTACATTTGAAGTTGATTCTCCTGAATTTTTAGATTCGAATAATATATCTAAATCATTTTCAGACTTATATAAATTTAAACAAATGAAAAACCCGAGTTTTGATATAAACCTTTACGAAAACGGCAACTCGAAAAGAAAAACTTTTGTTGAACAATTTCCTTTTGAAGAGTGGTTCGAAACCATTCCTAAAAGATTTCAAAAGCCTATACTTATGAGAAAATCTATGAGAGATTTGATAGAAAATTTAGTTCTAGTATATAACTTCAGCACTGATGATATGACAAACATTATTCAAATGTTAAAACCCAATCAAGTTACTAAAGTTAGTTTAAACCTTAAAGCTAGATTTTATTTTCAAGAAAAAATGATGAAATTAGATGTTGTTGAGAAAAGTACAGACGTTAATAACACCCTAGATAAAGTATCTCCGCTAACGATTTTAAAAAAGTATTCAAAAAACGATGACTACTCTCAATCTCTTGAAGATGTTGTAAATTTGATGGATCGAAACAATGTAAATTTAGGAATTATAAATACATTGATATTATTTGTTCTTAAGAGAAAAAATGGAATTATGCCTCACATAAATTATTTAGAAAAAATTTTGAATGACTGGTTATCTAAGGGAGTAAGAAACACAAATGATGCAACTAAATTAGTTTCTAAAATAGAAAAAAATTTCTCAAATAAATCTCAAAAAACGCGAAAAAATATTCAACCGGATTGGTTTGAGGACTATTTAAAAGAATTAGAAAATGTTAAGGAGGCGGTATGAAAATTAAAGAAATGAAAGAAATAATAAAAGCGGATAAAGAAACAAAAGATATTGAATTAGCGGATCGAGATGTTATTAAAGTTTTTCAATATCTTAAAGATAGAGATAGCAATAGAAATTATGATGGTTATATTCCAAGACTAAGAACAACACCATATATTGAGATTTTTTATGAAGCAACCCAAAAAACCCTTAATGAAAAGCATAATAATAAAATTAAAGAACACATGAAGTTATTTGATTGTGAAACATATATACAAGACGCATCATTAGAAAGAGTAAAAAAAGATTCAAAACATAGAATTGATATATTAAATTTAGTCAATCTTTTTATAAGTGATTATAAAGAAAAAGGTATAGCAAAAGGACTGTATATTTATGGACCCTATAATAGTGGTAAAAGCTATCTTCTTTCAGCTATTGCAAAAGAACTATCAAGAAGTAATTATGAGGTTATATTTGCATACATGCCAGATATATCTAGAGGTATAAAACAAAGTATAGATGAGGGAACTCTTGAGAAAAGAATTAATGTTCTTAAACAAACTAATATACTTATACTAGATGATTTTGGTGCAGAATATATTTCAGATTGGTTCAGAGATGACGTTTTAATGCCAATAATACAATATAGACAGAGTGCAAGATTGCCAATATTTGTTTCTTCTAATTACTCAATATCTGAAATTACAGAAGTTTTAGCATCAACAAATAATCGATCTTCTTCAGTAAAAGCTGCTCGTTTAACAAACAGACTAATAGATATGATGAATATTGTTAAACTTTACTGAGATTGATTAGAAGATATTCATGCTATAATAAACCTATTAAATCAATTTTTTGAGGATAATTATGATTATACAATTTCCAGATGGAAGTCAAAAAAAATATAACGATAATTTGTCACCTCTAGATATAGCTAGATCTATATCACCTTCACTTGCAAAACAAGCTGTGGGTGCAATAGTTAATTCAGAATATTATGAATTATCTAGACCGATTAAATCAGATTCAAAAATATCCATTATTACAAAAAAAGATCCAGAAAGTTTATACTTTTTAAGACATTCTACTGCTCATTTAATGGCACAAGCTATTCTTTCATTGTTCCCAAAAACTAAATTTGGGATAGGGCCAGTAATAAAAGAGGGTTTTTATTATGATGTTGATACAGGAGATAAATCTTTAAATGAGGAAGACTTAAGAAAAATTGAAGATGAAATGAAAAAAATCTCTACTGAGAATTATAAAATTATTAGAAAAGAAATTGGCTACGAAGATGCAAAAAAGATTTTTTCTGATGATGAATATAAATTAGATTTGATTGAAAATTATAAGCATGATCAGCTTTCTGTATATTCTCAAGGGGATTTTGTTGATTTGTGTAAAGGTGGTCATTTGAGTTCAACATCCGATATCAAATATTTTAAACTTCTTTCTTTAGCGGGAGCCTATTGGAGAGGTGATTCTAAAAATAAGATGTTAACTAGAATTTACGGCACAAGTTTTTATTCAAAAGATGATCTGGAGAACCATTTAAAAGTAATTAATGAAAGAAAAGAGAGAGATCATAGAAAAATAGGAAAAGAATTAGATATATTTATGATATCCAATGAAGCTGGAAGTGGTTTACCTTTTTGGCTTCCAAATGGAGCCACAGTAAGAAGAATAATCGAAAGATATATAATCGACAAAGAAAACAAATTAGATTATCAACATGTATATACACCAATATTAGCAGATATAAATTTATACAAAACTTCTGGCCACTGGGAGCATTACAATGAATCTATGTTTCCTCCAATGCAAATTAATGAGAATGAAAAGCTAGTTTTACGACCAATGAATTGTCCCCATCATATGCTTATATTTAAGAGGCAAATAAGAAGTTACAGAGAATTACCTTTCAAAATTGCAGAACTTGGTATGATGCACAGGTATGAAAAGAGTGGTGCTCTTTCAGGCCTACAAAGAGTGCGAGAAATGACTTTAAATGATGCACATATTTTTGTAAGACCTGATCAAATAAAAGAAGAATTTATCAGAGTAATAAAACTTTTAATGGAAGTCTATAATGATTTTAATATTACAGATTTTAAATTTAGATTAAGTTTGAGAGATCCAGACAATAAAGAAAAATATTTTCAAGATAATGAAATGTGGATTAAGGCAGAAACTATTCTTGTTGAAGTAATGAAAGAATTAGAAATTCAATACAGTGAGGCAATCGGTGATGCTGCTTTTTATGGTCCAAAACTAGATGTTCAGGTTAAAACTGCTTTAGGTCATGAAGAGACTCTTTCTACGGTCCAATTAGACTTTCTTTTGCCAGAAAAATTTAAACTCGAATATATTGGTAATGATGGTAACAAACATAGACCAGTTGTGATACACAGAGCTATTGTTTCAACAATGGAGAGGTTTGTAGCATATTTGATTGAAGAGAATAAAGGCGCGTTTCCGTTTTGGCTTTCTCCGAAACAAATTTGCATTATTCCAATAAATTATGAGGAAAATTTAGCCTATGTTAAAAGAATTAATGAAATATTAAAATCCTATAGAGTTAAGCTGGATACAAGAAACGAAAATCTATCATATAAAATTAGAGAAGCTCAAAAATCTAAGATTCCAATTACAATAGTCTTGGGAGATAATGAAGTAAAAAATGAAACAGTATCTGTAAGACTATATAATCAAAAAAAGCAATTTATATTAAAATTAGATGAGTTAATTAGTTATATAGAAAAAATGTAAAAAAAAAGACAATAATTAAGAATTGTCTTTTTTTACTCATCGCAAATAACAAAATTATTATTAAAATAACAACTTTTTGTTTCAAGAAATACAATGTTAACTATTTGACTTGATAGAATTTGATCAAAAAATGATGACTTTAAATTTCCTATAGTTTGTCCCTTTGAGACTTTGTCTCCAACTTTTACATCCCAATCAACTATATTTTTTCTAGCATCTAAGCCTAAGTGGATCATTATATGACCCAAAGCATGACGCAATATCATCATATGTTTTGTTGGAAATATTGAATGAACTGTACCAAGAACAGGGCTTAAAATCGATTTATTTTGAGGGTAAATTCCAAAGCCGTCCCCCAAAATTTTTTTTGAGAAAACGTCATCTTTAGTTTCAATTATTGGAAGCATATTCCCTTTTAGAGGGGGATTAAAAGATATTTTCATTTTTCACCTATTTTTATAATATACTATTTAGTAATCAATATCTTCTAATTTAAATATGAAAACGGTTTTATTTCCTCTTTAAACTAAAATAAGCTAATAATGAAGAAAATAAAAGAAGTAAAGCATTAAAATAAAATGAAAAAATAGAACTTTGGTCATACAAATAGCCCCCAAGTATTGGTCCTAAGAACATACCTATACCTATAAAAAATTGGCGAATTCCCATCAATTCTCCAACTGTAAAGCCTTCAAATGATGAAATAGTTAGTTGCTCAGTAGGTTGATAAGTAGATTTAGCTAAAATGAAAAATAAATATATAGAATATATGAGAACAATAAATGGTGAAAAACTGAATGTCACGATAATTGATATTGCTGAAATAATTAATGATGAAATAAGAAGCTTCATTTTATTAAATTTTAAGAAATATGGGATGATATAAATAAAGCTAAAAATTGAAAACAAGCCAGTCATCAAAACATAAAAACCTAAATGATTTGGTGAATAACCTTGAGATATAAAGTGCACATCTAAAAATTTAGACATGAATGTAAAACTCATCGTAGCTAGCATTAATGAATAAAAGAATAATATCTGATTAGTCTTTAATTTAGAAAGGATTTTGTATGAATCTAGCCAAGAATTTTTAATATTCATTTTAAAATTATTCATTGGTGATAAAATTATTTTTAACAAAAGGATGTAAAGTATAAGTATAAAAATTTGAACTAAAAAAACATATTGGTAAGTATCAAAATTTAGAGAAGTTTTAAAATAAGATAATAATCCACCTAAATAATATCCTAATGAGCTGCCAAATATTATTATTCCTCCTAAATAGGATAATACTTTTGGTTTCTCACTATTTGATGAAGACTGTATTAAAAGCGCAGGCATAATAGTTACAAGAGAGGAAGCACCCAAACCAGCAAAAAATCTCGATAAGACCATTGGAATAACACTCCCAAAGAATCCAAAACCTAGTTGACCAAATATGTATACAACGGATCCTAATATCATAAATTTATAAGGATGATCTTTATCTAACAAATATCCCCAAATTGGTGCACCAATAACTATACCTAAACTCATTGCAGCAAAAAAAATACCGAAAAGTGAATTCGAAAAACCAAGTTCTGAAATAAAGGACGGTGTTATAGGATGAGCTAGATTAAAAGTAATGCTTTGAAATAATGCTAAAAAAAAGAGAGAATAAGTCTTTTTCATTGAAAATTACCTCGCTTTATTTTAGCATAAAATAAGGAGTAAATATATATGAAAATTTTATATAAATCATTAATTGAAAATGAAATTGGTGATTATTCTGAAATATATTCAATTAATGGAAAAAAAATAAGATTTAATCCAACACACATAGATCAGGATGGTCATAACCCAGGAGAACTCATAGCATTTTCATGGTGTACATGTTTACAAGCAACATTAAAATATGTTTTAAAAACAAAAGGTTATAATGTTTATTCAAAGACTACTGTTGAGTACTTAAAATTATACGAGTCAAATGAAAAAAAAGAATTTAGATTTCAGTATAAAGCAATTTTATATATTGATATTTCTGATAAAGATATTAGAAACGATCTTATGATAGAAGTTCATAATAGATGTCCAGTGTCAAAATTATTAAAAACTGAAAATATAACTATTAATAACAAAAAAGCACATTAATTTAATGTGCTTTTTAAATAATCTTTATAAGATAATATTGGATTTCTAGCTGCTCTAACTTCGTCAAGTCTTTTAACAATTGTTCTATGCGGAGCCCTTAGCAATAAATCAGGATTATTTTTTGCCTCTTTTACTATTTTTTTCATTACCATTATAAATTCATCTAATGTCTCTTTTGATTCAGATTCAGTTGGTTCAATCATCATGGCTTGTTTATATATTAGAGGAAAGTA
>JAAZUY010000038.1 GCA_018623895.1 bacterium
CAAGGATAAACATGAAATTTGAAAACAAGTATGGAAAGTTCTTATTAATTAAAGATTATCGAGAAGGGTTTGACGAAGACGCTTTTACTGAAAAATATATCCCCGAACTCTTTGAAAAGTTTCAATTTTTTGTTGGAGATGTTTCAGCTGGTATATTAAGGTTAAAAGGTTTTTACCAAGATACAAACAAGAAAAATAACCATAAAAAAATACCTGATTATCTTAATGAATATTGTAATATGAATACCGCATATTATATTGTTCAAAAATTATAAAAGAAAGTAAGAAAAACATGATCACAGATAACCAAGAAATGTTAAAAAAAGTAAATGAATTAATAATTAAAGTCAGACCATATCTCCAGAGAGATGGAGGAGATATCGAGATTTTAAAAGTTGAAAAAGGAAATGTTCACGTAAAAATGATGGGAGCATGCGATGGATGTTTTGCAATAGACATAACATTAAAGCAAGGTATTGAAACTATGCTACTAGAGAATGTGCCAGGTGTAAAAAGTGTTGTTTTAGAGGAATCTTAAAAAAATAAAGGAGAAAAATATGAAAAAGATTGGATTGATCGTTGATTCTACATTTGGATTAAATGAAGAATTAATAAAGAAGGAAGATGTTTTAGTGATACCCCTCACGGTGTATATGAATGAAGTTCCACATGATGATGGAACGATAACAGTGGAACAGATTGTAGATGCATTTAATTCAAAAGTTGATTTTAAAACAAGTCAACCAACGCCTGAAGCCTTTTTAAAGGCCATGGATAAACATTTAGAATCTTATGAAGAAGTTCTAATTTTATGTCTTGCAAAAAATTTAAGTGGAACTTATAATTCTGCAATGTTAGCCAAAGACATGTGCAAAAAACCTGAGAAGGTAACAGTTTTTGACACTGAAAGTACATCAGGTGGAGGATTGTACTTTGTTGAACATTTTTCAAGAATGAGATCAGAAGGAAAGAGTCTTGAAGAAATTGTTAAGCATTTAGAAACACTAAAATCTAAAGGGATGTATTTCGTAACAGTTGATAATCTAAAATACTTAGTCAAAGGTGGAAGAATATCAGCTACAAAAGCAGTTATAGGTAATTTATTGAAAAAGAAACCTGTATTAAAATTTAAAGACGGTAAATTAGAATTAGATAAAACAGTTAGAAGTTTTGTGGGAGTTAAAAACTATATCCACGAACAAGCATCAGAATTATCAGAAGAGGGAAAACTTGGATTAACAGTATATATTAGTTATGTAGACGATAGAGAAAGAGCAGAATCTGTAAAATCAAAACTTGAGGAATTAGGAACAAAAACTCATGCAAAAATAGTAGGACATGTGAGTCCAGTCATATCAGCACATGTTGGGTTGGGAGCATTAGGAATATACATTGCTAAAGACTAAAAAATACCGAAAGGTATTTTTTTTTATGATATAATAATAGTAGAAAAAAAAACATAAAAAAGATAGTTATAACTTGATTTATTATTTAAAAAAAATGATAAATTTTTTATTCAAATTATCAAAACAAAGGAAGAAAATGGTTACTATAGATAATAAATATTTAGAAAAAAATATTATAAAAGATATAAATAGACATCAAGAGAAAATAAATAAAATTCACGAGATGATTCATAATAAATCAGGCCTTGGAAATGATTATATGGGATGGCTAAAGCTTCCATATGATATTGAAAAAGATATAGATAAAATTGAGAAGGCAGCTCAGAAGATGAAAAATCATGAGGTTTTTGTTGTTATAGGGATTGGAGGATCATACCTCGGGGCAAAAGCAGGGATTGATTTTTTATCAAAATCTTTTGAAAAAAAGAACCCTGAAATATTATTTGCTGGACACAATATGTCTTCAATGTATGTATCTAAACTTTTAGAGTATTTAAAAGATAAGGATTTTGCAGTTAATGTTATTTCAAAATCTGGAACCACAACTGAACCGGCGCTTGCTTTTAGACTAATTCTTAATTTAATGCAAAAAAAATATTCCAAGAACCAAATTAAAGATCGAGTAATTGTTACTACAGATAAATCAAGAGGTGCACTTTACGAGGTGGCATTAAAATGGGATTTTGAAAGATTTGAAATTCCAGATGATGTTGGCGGAAGGTATAGTGTTCTTTCTGCCGTTGGATTACTTCCTCTTTCAGTCAGCGGATTCAACATTAGAAAAATTCTATCTGGTGCAAAAAGAGCTTATAAAGATTTAAGCAATCCTGAACTTTCAAATAACAGTTGTTATCAATATGCTCTTTATCGTTATTTATTATATAAAATGGGTAAAAAGATTGAAATTTTAGCTTCTTATGAAACTAATATGAGATATTTTAATGAGTGGTGGAAACAGTTGTTTGGAGAATCAGAAGGAAAAATGAATAAAGGGTTATTTATTTCAAGTGTAATTTTTTCTACTGATTTACATAGTTTAGGCCAGTATATCCAAGAAGGAGAAAGAAATCTTTTTGAAACAGTCATACAATTAAAAAATCAAAATGAAGAAATAATTATTAATGAAGATAAAGATAATTTTGATAAATTGAATTATCTTAAAGGTAAATCATTATCATATATAAATAATATGGCTTTAGAAGGAACGATAAAAGCTCACGTTGAAGGTAATGTACCAAATATTAAACTGATATTAGACAATGTTTCTGAGGAATCATTCGGATATATCGTATATTTTTTTCAAAAAGCTTGTGCGATGAGCGCATATTTGCTCAAGGTGAACCCATTTGATCAGCCAGGAGTTGAAAAATATAAAAAAGAAATGTTTAGCTTACTTGGTAAGAAAGGGTATTAGAACAAATGATAGAGAAATATACTAACAACGTATATGAAACTGAATCTCTTGGATTAAGATTAGCACAAAGTATTCCACAAAAAACACATCCTTTAATTGCTTTAGAAGGGCCTCTAGGGTCGGGTAAAACACATTTTGTAAAAGGGATTGCAAAAGGGTTGAAAATTGAAGAAATTGTGAATTCTCCAACTTACAATATCATGAAGATATATAAATCTAAAGGGGGCAATAATATTCTATATCATTTCGACTTTTACAGATTAAATCAAATTGGATATGATGTAGACTTAGAAGAATATATTTATGGTAAAGCTGTCAAAGTAATTGAATGGGCAAACAATCTAAAAGAGATTATTCCTAAAAAAAAAATTAACATTAAATTCGAAATATTAAAAGATAATAAAAGAAAAATTAGTATCTCTTCTAATCTAGAATATTTTAAAGGGATTGAAGAATTATTATGATTAGTTTAATACTTGATTGTTCAACAAAAGTAATGTTCATCGGACTTGGGAAAAAAAAAGAAATTATTGCTTCAAGATTTAGGATTTCAAATAAAGATCATTCAAAATTTTTAATTAATAAGATTAAAGAGATGTTTCAAGAAAGCGAGTATTCCGCAAAAGATATAGAGCAAGTAATTGTAGGCTTCGGCCCAGGTTCATATACAGGTTCCCGAATTGCGTGTACTGTTGCAAAAACAATTGCATTCACTTTAGGTATACCGTTGTTTAGAATTAATAGTCTCTCTCTTTTGTCAAGTGGATATGATGAAAATGTTGTTGCGTTGATTAAAAAGAAGGAAGAGGAATATTATTATTTAATTGATTCTGAAGAAGTAATTAATCCGACACCAAGACATGGGAAGCTAAATAAAATAAGAGAAACGGTTAAATCAGAAACAAAAATAACAATTCTAGACCATGAAACAATCAAAATAAATTTAAAAAAAGTTTTAAAGGTAATGAAAAAAGTCAAAGATATTCACTCATTTGAGCCAATATATTTGGAGGAAAAGAATTATAAACGTAAAATTTAGAAAAGCAAATTTAGACGACTTAAATAGGATTTCAAAGATAGATGAATTGTTCTCTAAGAATACTATGGGAAAGTGTTTTCTTGAAAATGAGATAAGGAATAGTGATATTTCAACTATATATCTTCTTGAAAATAAAAATGATTTAATTGGGTTTTTGATAATTAGGATAAACGACATGAAAGCCGAAATTGTAAATTTTGTTATAGATTTAAAATTTCAAAATAAGGGTTTTGGATCGAAGTTACTATCTAATGTAATAAAAGATTTAAAAATTAAATCAGTAAAAAGTATAAAATTAGACGTTAGAAAAAAAAATATAATTGCAAGAAATTTATATGAAAAGAAAGGGTTTGAAAGATTAGGTATCAACAAGTCTTATTATTTAGATGATGATGCATTAATTTATATAAGGTACTTATAATATGTACATATTATCTGTAGAAACAAGTTGTGATGAAACCTCGGTAGCCATATTAAAAAATCAAAGAGAATTAAAATCTCTTAAAGTGTATAGTCAAATTGAAATTTTTAAAAACTATGGTGGAGTTATTCCAGAGGTTGCATCAAGAAATCATGTCAAAAAAATTACTAAATTGATAGAAGATTCATTAATTGAAGCAAATTTAAAACCCAAAGACATTTCTTTGGTGGCGGTCACCATAGGCCCAGGATTGATAGGATCTTTGTTGATAGGAATAAATGCCGCTAGTGCATTTGCTTATATAAATGATATCAGTATAGTTGGGGTAAATCATTTAGCTGGTCATATATATTCAGCAAACTTAGTGAAAGAAATTAATTTTCCTGCACTTGCCTTAATAATAAGTGGTGGACACACAGATTTAGTACTTATAAATAGACATATGAATTTTAGTCTTTTAGGTAAAACTCTTGATGATGCGGCAGGAGAAGCTTATGATAAAGTTGCTAAAATTTTAGATTTAAGTTATCCAGGAGGACCAGTAATAGATGAGCTTGCAAAAAAGGGATCTGACATATATGATTTTTCAAGGCCATTTTTAAAGGATCATGGATTCAATTTCAGTTTTTCAGGATTAAAGAGTTCAGTTTATAATCTATGTAATAAATTGAAAGGCAACTATAAAAAAGAAGATATTGCTTGTTCTTTTCAAAATGCGGTTATAGATGTTATAATTTATAAAATAAAAATGGCACTTAAAAAATACAATGTGAATCAACTTTTAATAGTTGGTGGAGTGGCTTCGAATTCCGAATTGAGAAAACGAGTCACCAATGAAATAAACAACATTGAAATAGTAATTCCACCAAAAAAATTTTGTACAGATAATGCAGCGATGATTGCTGCAGCAGCTTATTTTATGGAAACGAGCCCTTCAAATGAGCAGAGCTATATATTTAATACAAATCCTAAATTAGAACTATCTAAAAACGAAAGTAAAGATTACTAAATTTTACATTTAAAAAGGAGAAACAATTATGCTAGAAATATCTTCAAATTTTATAAAAACAATAATGGAAAAAGATATGGAACAAAAAAAACATAATGAAATTGTAACACGCTTTCCTCCTGAACCAAATGGTTTTTTGCACATAGGACATGCAAGAGCTATAGTAATCAATTTTGAATTGGCTAAAACATTTAAAGGAAAAACGAACTTGAGATTTGATGATACTAATCCATCAAAAGAAGATAGCATATATGTTAAAAGCATTATTTCTGATATAGA
>JAAZUY010000039.1 GCA_018623895.1 bacterium
ATTGAGGGTTTAATTTTTTTCCATATTCCAAAATCTACAACTCCATCATTTCTTACCATCCATCTTAAAAACATATTAATTCTTTTACAGGCTGAATTTTTTATCGGATTTGAAATGTGTTTTTCTGTTCTTTTCTCGTGATATAATGAAAAAAATATTTTTCTAAAATTATTAATGTTGTTGTACATGAATTCATCATTTAAATTTTTAGAAAATACATTCTCTAAGCCATCATGATTCTTATATATGTTTTTTAGTGACTTTAAAAAATAAATGAGGTCATATTTGTTGAAAGTTCTATGAACAAAATCAATTTTCTTTAAATCCCTTTCTTTAAATCGCATTATAAAATCAATTGGACTTGATCCTAAAATTTCTGTCAATTTATTTCCGCTTTTAATTATTGATTTTCGATTTCCCCAAGAAATAATACTTATCAAAAAACTAATGATTTCTATATCTTCTTTTTGATTGTATAGATGTGGTATTGAAATAGGATCTTCGATTATAAAATTTGTAGAATTATAAAGATTGAACTTGTGTTCAAGTAAATCTTTCAATTCTTTATTAAGACCATTTACCATCCTTGAGAGTGAAGCATTTATCTGCTAATTTTGAAAAATTATGATTATGAGTTACTAGGACAATAGTAACACCAAGGTCTTTATTCATTTTTTTAAATAAACTTATAATTTCTTCTTCGTTTTTGGAGTCAAGATTTCCAGTTGGCTCATCTGCAAGTAAAATACTTGGCTTATTAATCATAGCTCTTGCTACAGCAGCTCTTTGTCTTTCTCCGCCAGAAATTGAATTAGGATATTTATTTAAAATACCATCTATTCCTAATATCGATATCAATTCAATGAAATACTTATCAGAACTATCTTTATCATCCCCCTTAATCATGGTTGGTAAAAGAATATTTTCTTCAACAGTAAGCTCTGGAAGTAGCTGATGGAACTGAAATACAAAACCAATGTTATTATTTCGGAATTTTGATAAATTATTATCATTAAGTTTTGTGATGTCCTGGGAATTAATTAAAAATTTAGATTTTTCTGATTTATCAAAATCTTCGATTGTTCCAATAATATTTAGCAATGTTGTTTTGCCAGCTCCAGATGGACCAACAATTGAAATAAACTCTCCTTTTTTAATATTTAAAGAGATTTTATCTAAAATTTTTTGATTTCCATAAGATTTATCAATAAGCTTTAGTTCAATCATTTCTTTTTAAATCTATTGTAATCTAAGAAATAATTTATCCTTAACGAAATTTGATGTTGTAATGGAAGATCAAAGAGTTCTGAGACACTATCATTGTAGTCTAAATATGATTTTTCATCTTGATTAAAAACTTGATTTCTATATAATAATATCATATTGCTGCCTGGCGCAAACCACCATTCAAAATTTAAATCAAAATTCCATAAATTGAAATTAGTATTAGGATTATATTCAACAATAGTTTGATCTTCTATAATTCTACTGCCATTATTTCTTAATGAAAAGACTTCCTCTGAATATCTAGCTACACTCCAAAAATTTCTAAGTTTAAGAGATAGAGCACTTTTTGTATTAATGTTGTAAAGCATTTCAAAATTATTCTCTATTGATTTAATATCTCTTTTTCCAAATAATATTTTTGACATGTCTTTCTTAAGATACCCTATATCATCTATAGTATTGATGGTTTGAAATCCTGATCCAAATGATAATTTATCTGAATATCTAAAATCTGCAAATAATCCAACTCTTGTTCTGCTTTTATTTTCTTCAAATTCTTGATTGAAAAAATTTGTATTTGATACATCAAAACCATAAGAAAATCTCTTACCATTATCGGATTTCATTTCGAGTTGAATTTCAAAATTTTCTGGTTCAATAATAAATCTATCAAGTGTTCTTGTTTCGTCAAAATCTTTATATTCTGATGTGTAGTCAAAGTCTAAGCTTAAACTCATAAGGTTTTGGAAAGTAAAATTATTTCCTTGTCTAAAACCCCAAGATTTTTTTATAAAATTATCATAGGTGTAAGCTTGACTTGCATAAAGGTAATTGGAAAATGTTCTTAACAGTTTTGTTTCCTCGAATATTTGATAACTCATTCTCATGGTGAATCTTTGATTATTAGTCTGTCTAATAATACCAAGATCGTTTTGAGTGTAACTTGAACTGGTACCATTCCATCCTAAACCATATCTGAAACTACCAGTTAGTTTATTTATTGAAATTCCTCCTCTAAATCCCGTATCCTTTTCATTATTTTCCAAATAACTTCTAAATAATGTTGATTTGAAGTTGAATTTTTTTGGGTTATCATACATATCAAATACAATTGCTTGATTATTTGAATCATACCATGCTCCTTCTCTAATCACACTGGTATTTAAAAGACTAATAGATGAATACTCATTAACAACTTGCTGTGATAATGAAATAACATTATAATTTGTTAGAGGTGAAATAAGTACTTTTCTATCTTCTTGATTATTAATGTTCCTGAAATACGCATATGCTTTTCCAGTGATAGCATTTAAAATACCTATACTTAATTTATTATCAGTTGTGCCGCTTATTTTAGTTGAATTAATAAGCTCTGGCTTATTATCGTATCTTATTAATTCTTCACCTACATTAATGTAATCACTTTCATTAAAAGATATTTCTTCACCAATTCTTCTACTGTAAAAAAATCTTCCTGATCTATAACCCATACCATCAGCCTTTTCGAATAATGATGCACCTTCCATAAAAAATGGTCTATTTTCATCAAATTGCTGTTCAAATGGACTTAAGTTTAGTTCTTTGTCATCAAAAGTGACTTGACCAAAATCTGGAATTAAAGTAGCGTCAAGTGTAAAACTGTTTCCTAACCCATATTTTAAATCTAAGCCTGCTGAATAGGAGTTTTGAGAACTAAAACCTTTTTTAAAATCTTGTGAAATTTGAAAATAAGGATAAAAGAAAAGTCTTTCAGGGGGTGTAATATCTTTTAGACCTTTCATTAAGCCAAAACTTTGTTGATATTTTGAATTTTTAGGATCTGCATAATTCCATATAAAATAGGCGTCAAGTTCTGGTGAATGTCTTCCAAAATTAATTCCCCATTCTTGAATATTTTTTTTTGGAAAACGCAGAGCACTATAGGGGATTCTCATCTCTACGTACCAACCATTTTTATCAATACTGCTGTATCCTTCAAAGACCGTATCATAATCGTAATCGCTTTGAGGATCAAAATCTCCACTTGAAAACATATCAGATATTGCTCCAGCAGGAGTTACTTCAAATGATTGATAGTTCAAATTATCATCGAATGTATTAAATGATACCCAAAAGGCTTCAGATTCAATTCCAGCAGATTTATCTCTTTGAGAAAACTCCATTGGCATTTTGGATGTGTTGGGATGAATTAAAGTAGCTGCGATATAAATAGCTTCATTATCATATCCTACAAAAGTTGTTGTCTTGTAATCATTATTTAATTTATCACCTGCACGAGTTTCAGGAAACCATACCACAAAATCACTATTTCCTTTAACTTGATCCCATTCACCTTTAGACATTATGCCATCAATTTTTGGCGGTTCTAAAAACTTGTAAGCATTTGCAATCTTTCTTTCTTGAGAATGAAGAATCAAAGGAAGTAATAAGATGAAAAAAAATTTTCTCATAAAGTCTGGCAAATATATATAATGAGATTAAATTTGACTATTAATAAAACAAATGGTTTAAGAATGAAAAAAGCATACTTAGCATCTGGATGTTTTTGGTGTACAGAAACAATTTTTGATAATGTTGATGGAGTAACAAAAGTCATTCCAGGCTATATGGGAGGAACAAAAAAAAATCCAACTTATGAAGAAGTTTGCACTGGATTGACTGGCCATGCTGAACTTGTTGAAATCACATATGATTCTAATATGGTCTCCTTTAAAAAATTATTAGAGATTTTTTTTAAAACTCATGATCCTACTACACTCAACAGGCAAGGGAACGATATAGGAACTCAATACAGATCAGCAATTTTTTTTCAAAACAAAAATGAACTTAATATTGCAAAAGAATTAATATCAAATCTTGAATCATCAAATATTTTTTTAAATAAAATTGTTACAACTCTAGAGAAAAAAACAGAATTTTTTGAGGCTGAAGATTATCATAAAAAATATTTCTATAACAATCCAGAAAACATATATTGTCAGATGGTAGTTAAACCAAAAGTTGAAAAATTTTTAAACTCAAAAGATTAATTCTTGAGTTTAAATCTTTTCATCATTTTTTTGAAGAATTTCCAAAAAAAAGAAAACTCACCAAAGATAAATGCTGTAACTAAAAGACAGATTTGATATATAGGAAAAACAATTAAAAATCTACTTAAGTAGTATGTCAATATAGTATCCTTATTAATATCAAAAAAATCAATTACTGGACCACTTAAGTATAATGATAGTGTCCCTGTAATTCCAAAAACGATAATAATTTTAAATAACTGAAAATTAGATTCAATAGAAAATCTAGATTTTAGTTTATTAATCATTATTAAAGTAATTAATTATTTGATCTGCTAATTCAGTTCCGATACGATCTTGGGCTTCAGATGTTGCAGCACCAATATGTGGTGAAAGTGAAATTTTAGGATGCATAAGTAACTTAACTGAGGGGGTGGGTTCATTTTCAAAAGTGTCAAGTCCTGCAAATGAAACCTTCTTATTTTCTATGTAGTTAATCAATTCTGTTTCATCAATTACACCTCCTCTGGCAGCATTAATTATTCCGACACCATCTTTCATTTTTTCAAATTCATTTTTTCCAATGATATATTCTTTTTGAGCAGGGACATGTAAAGTAATAAAATCTGATTTCATAAGAACTTCATCCAAAGAAGAAGTGTTAATATCAAAAGAAAGAGATTTGTTTTTTGAAAACTCTAACTTAAGTTCAGTGCTTTCGTTGTATTTGTCATAGTAAACTACATCCATTCCGATGCCTAGTGCAATTTTTGCTGTCTCTTGTCCAATTCTTCCAAACCCAATAATACCAAGTGTTTTACCTTTCAGTTCAATACCTTTTGAATAATTCTTCTTTAGTTTTTTAAAATTATTATCTCCTTCAAGTGGCATGTTTCTGTTAGAATCATGTAAAAATCTAACACATGAAAATAAATGTGAAAAAACAAGTTCGGCAACTGAATGAGAGGATGCAGCAGGAGTATTAATTACTTTTAAACCTTTAGATCTTGCATAATCCACATCAATATTATCCATTCCAACACCACCTCTTCCAATTAATTTTAAGCTTGGAACTTTATCAATAAGTTCTTTTCTGACAGTTGTAGCACTTCTAACAAGGATTCCTGAAATCTCATTTTCATTTATGTAATTTTCTAATTGTTCTTGTGCTACGTTTGTGGTTATAACTTCAAACCCAGATTCTTCTAGTTTTTTTACTCCTGAATTGGAGATTCCATCATTTGCAAGAATTTTCATTTTTAAATACTTTTTTTAAATTTTTTCATAGTATCTACAAGTACTTC
>JAAZUY010000040.1 GCA_018623895.1 bacterium
AAGCAAAGAGTTAAACTTAAATGTTTATCTATAAAGTTATAATTTCGCAGGAATGGAAATATATAATTCAGTAATTAACTCAATTAGCACGCTCTATCTATTTTTAGGAATAGCATTGATTATATATAAATCTAAAGTACAACTTCAAAATATACTTCTTGGTTTTTTTATGTTGTGTATTTCAATTTCGAGCTTAAGTGAAGATTATGGATATATCATTGAGGATATCTTTCTTTTCTCCCCACTTTTCCTTAACCTTTATATAAACAGACTATATCAAATAAAAACAAATAAATTTTATTTTTTACTGTTTATTCCGGGTATAATTTTTTATGATTGGTCATTAGTTATTATTCAGAACGGATACTTTAATTTTAAACCACTTATAGTTCTCTTATCTTATTTTTCCTCAATAATAATTCTATTAAACTCTATTAATAAGAATATAACTTATGTAAACATGCTGAAAACAAATTATTCTGAAATATCTTCTTCTTATAAATGGATTAATACAGTTATTATATTGTCATCAATGTGGTGTTTATATCCATTTTTATTTATAGTCAATGATATGATTCCTTTTATTGATTCAGAACTATATTTTGAAACCTTAATCAACTTTCAATACCTTATTCTGATTTTACTTTTTTTTCAAATTATTTTCATTGGTTTTAGTTCATCATCCTTCAGTGAATCTATTATAACAATAAATTTGATTGAGAAAAATGAAAAAGAGATAAATATTAAAAAGGTCAATAATAATGAAAAACAAGAACTGTTTTATCAGTTAAAAAAAGATATAAAAGAAAGTAAATTATACTTGGACCCTAAGTTATCTTTATTCACATTGTCCAAAAAAATTAATAAGAGCCCACAATCTATTTCTGATTTAATAAATAACTGTTCAGACGACAATTTTTATTCATTAATTAATAAAATGAGAATAGAAGATTTTAAAATTATGGTTGTGGAAAAAAAGCACCTCAAATACAATATAGAATCAATAGCTAGTATGTGTGGGTTTAATTCAAAGTCAACTTTTTATAGAGCATTTAAAGAATTTGAAGGTATTTCCCCTTCTCAGTTTATAAAAAATAAGTCCTAATTATTTTCAGTAGGACAAATCTCTTTATATAATTATCTTATGCCTTATAGGTTCTTCTGATATTTGTTAAATGAAGAAAAGCCTATTTTTAACTCTACTCGTACTCTTATTATATAGATGCACAATCCAGCCTCACGATATTACTTCAGAATACGGTCCTATACCTGGGAGAACAGCCCTTGAATATGCCTATGAGTGTGAGGATGTTTTAGGAACTTTACCAGAATTTAAATATGAGGACGCAATAGAAATTCCTATGACAAAAAATGGAGTTTCATTAACCAGTGGAAGTGATAATCCTAACGACTGCGACCATCCATTTGCTTTTAATGCACCCTGTGACCCTGGAAACAGAATGGGTCGATACAATGGATTAAACGATGATGGTACAGAAAATGATGATGTAGTTTTTATTACTTTTTTCAGAGGCTCAGGATTAGGTGTTATTGGAACTAAGATTTCAACTGGAGAAACCTGTTTCTTTGAAATAGATGATTTTGACACAGCAAATAAGCCAATCCCAAAACCTGGTGATTCTAATTATAATGATGTATGGGGTTCACCTTCTCAACTTGCAGGTGAGATAAACTGTGTTAATTGTCATATGGCAAGCCCATTTTTACATTCCCCCGCAGTTGACCAAATTAAATTACCCGGAAATCCTTCTGAATTACTTCTTCCAATATCAGGTAATGAACCATATGTTGTTGTTGGACAAGAATGGGGACAACCTAAAACTGCACTATTTACTAATAATCAATGTACTGCATGTCACAGACCTCAATGTACATCACATTTTCAAAATTATCCTCTTGATGAGTTAGTAATGCCTGCACCATTTTTAAATGCTAATAATTTTGACCATAGCGATATTGCAACTGCAGATAGACAAGAAATTAGAGACTGGTGTAAAACAATTGGAATAGAATTATCAGATTAAAAGTTAAGTAGAAAATTAATGAAAAAGCAATTTTTAATATCAACCTTTATATTTACATTAACAAGCTGCACAAAAGGTTTTATCCCTGAATATACTAATATTACCGAACCTGTTGATTCAATAATTTCATATAGTTCTCATATTAAACCAGTTATTACTCAATATTGTATTAGTTGTCATTCTGGAAGTTCTCCTCAAGGAAATTTAAATCTTATTAATTACAGTCAGGTGAGGAGTGCCATTGAGAATAATTCTTTAATACAACGAGTAAATGACCCTATTAATCCTATGCCACCATCAGGTCTTATGCCAATTCAAACTAGAGTACTTTTTGATGAATGGATTAAAAATGGATATTTAGAAGATTAATTATGACTAAACTTAAATTTTTAATTACTGTTACTTTTCTAATTTCATTTCAACTTAATGCACAAAAATTCTATACTCGTTCTGGAAATACATCAATTGAAGGTTCAGAAAAATCATTTGAGCCAGTAAGTGCAATTAATGAAACTACTACAGTAATACTAGATTTAAAATCTAATAATCTAGTAGCACAAGTTTTTATTGCAGGTTTTGAGTTTAAAAATGCTTTAATGCAAGAACACTTTAATGAGAATTACATGGATACTAATAAATATCCTAAAGCTATTTTTAAAGGTACGATATCAGATTTTTCATTAGATGAAGTAAAAAAAATTGAAGGGAGTGGGTTACTTACTGGAATATTAACTGTAAAGGGTATCGATAAAAAAATTGAAGTCTCAATTAATATAAAAGAGGAAAGTGATAGAATTTATTTATCTGGAAATTTTTATGTAAAACCTGAAGATTTCGATATTAAAATTCCTGCAATAGTTAAAGATAAAATTGCTAAAGAAATTCAAATAAACATAAATTATGAGCTTGTTGAGAAAAAGTAAAATTATTTTAACCATTAGTCTAATTATAATCTCATCCTTAATAATTAGATATACTTATAACTATGTTTTCGCTTCTTCAAAAGAAGTTACTGAAATAATCCCTGAGTTTAAAGGACATGCATATGAGTTTAATTATCAAGTAACTGATAATATCTCGGAATGGATAGGTAAGGTAGTTCAAATTTCAGGATTTATCACTGAAGTGAATAATGATGGTATTATTCTCAACGAGTCAATTTATTGTCAATTAGATAAAAGAAGTATTAATGAAGAAAAAACTAATGAGAGTGTAATAATTAAAGGAGTGTTTGTTGGTTTTGATGAATTATTAATGGAGATGAAAATAAATCAATGTATTATTTTATGAAAAAATCAATATTAATATCGGTATTAATTGTTTTCCCTTTAATAGGATATGGACAGGAAGATAGTCTTCTCAAAGAATTGGAAAGTTTATCAGAGAATGAACAAATATTCGAACTGCCCGCATTCAAAGCATTACAAATAGGAAATTTACAATCTACAAAAGTAGTGAGCAAAGGAGATTTGTACTTAGTTGTAGCTCATAGATTTGGATATTTAAAAAATGGGATAACTGATTTTTTTGGACTAGACCAAGCAAATACTAAAATTCAATTACTATATGGAATCAAAAAAAACTTACAATTAGGTGTTAGTAGAGACAGTTACCAAAAAACATATTCCGGAACAGCTAAATACAGACTTTTAAAGCAATCAAATAAACTACCATTGAATCTTTCACTTTATGGGAGTATTGATGTTAATTCACAATTAAAAAAAAGTGTATATCCTGGGTTAAAACAATTAGATAGATTTTCATATACAGCTCAGATATTAGCAGCAAAACGTTTTTCAGAAAAACTATCTTTACAAATAGCGCCAATTTTTGTAAGACATAACTTACAGGATTTAAACTACACAAAGGAACAAACTCACAATCAAGTTCTATTAGGAACAGGTGGTCGTTATAAACTTTCTAATAGATTTAGTGTAAATTTTGATTACGTTTATAATTTTTCAAGGAATAAAAATTCTTTATATAAAAACCCTCTAACAATAGGTGTTGACATTGAAACGGGAGGACATGTTTTTCAATTATTATTTACTAATTCAAGAGCAAGTAACGATTCTAGTTTTTTAACGGAGACTCTTGGTGATTGGTCTAAAGGTCAAATATCTTTTGGATTTAATATAGTTCGTGTGTTTTAATTTTATCAATAATTTAAAATCATTTAATATTAAATCACCCCCACCTCAAAGATTATACACCATTTTACAGACACATCCCCCAAACAGAAAACTGATTTTTAAAATGACCCCGGGGGTATGTTTTATAGTTAGCAAGCGGATTTTTTTGAGTTTTGTTGCCAATATGTTGCCAGGCAAGAAATAAAAAAACCGCAACTATATGTAAAACAAATAATTACGGTTTTTCTGGGTGGTCCCACCTGGACTCGAACCAGGGACCAAATGATTATGAGTCATCTACTCTAACCAACTGAGCTATAGGACCAGTGTTGGCGCAAATATACAATTTCACTATCTTTTTATAAAACATAAATTAACTTTTTGTTTTTTATTTAAACTACTTTTGACAAATGGAAAGTCAGAGACAGAAAAAGATTTCTTCTTTAATACAAAAAGAACTTGCTGGGCTTATTAACGAGGACCTTAGAAGGGGTGGTATAAAAAACCTTATCATCTCTGTAACGAAGACACGTGTTTCTCCTGATCTTTCATTATGTAAGGTTTATTTGAGTATTTTTCCAAGCAATAATTCTGTTGCTCAAATTGATCTGTTGCAAAAAAATTCTACCAAAATAAAACATGATTTATCAGTTATATTAAAAAAACATTTAAGAAAAGTTCCTGAGCTTGCTTTTTTTCTTGACGACTCTCTTGATTATATCGATTCAGTTGAAGACTCTATAAACAATCCTGACAATCCTATTAAATAAAATGTTTAAGTCATACATATACAAAATTGCTTTTTGTTATTTTTTTTCTAGAGACTCTAAAACAATTGTAAATAGAATTAATAGTTTCGCTTTTTTAATGATTGTTGCCGCAGCATGTGTTTTATTAATTGTTCTTAGTGCTTTTGAAGGTCTAAAAGATTTTGGTCTTTTTTACACCAGCTCTTTTGATCCAGACTATAAAGTGGTTCCTAAAAAAGGTAAATATCTTTTTGTAGATCAGAAGGCTATTAACAAAATTAGAGGAATGGGTGGCGTTCTAGGTGCTTCTGAAGTAATAGAAGAAAAGGTGGTTTTTTCAAATGAGCTAAATTCCGGCGCTACTATACTAAAAGGTGTGTTTGCTGACTATCATCTTTCGCCTATCCTTGATTCTCTTTCTCTTGTTGGTGTTTTTTCTCCAGAAAACAAAAACACAATTTATATTGGCGCAGATTTGGCTTCTTCTTTAGAGGTTGTTCTGAGCAAAGATTTTTCTCTTCTTGCTACCGCTCCTAAAAGTAACACCAATAGCCTTTTTGGTTTTTCTCCTTTTTCATCTAAGCAGTTTGATATTGAAGGTATATATCAAA
>JAAZUY010000007.1 GCA_018623895.1 bacterium
CTAACATGTCTCCCTTTGAATTACATAAATTTATTTTCTAAAAAAGCCAAGTACTCCAAATGTTGAACCTAATAATAAAAAATATGGAAAAAATATGTAAGCATGAAGCTGACCAAGCTCAATAATTGTATCTATAACTGATGTAAATGAAGGCACCAATGCTGCTTCAGCAAAAGTAAGCAGATGGGCACAGAATAAAATAAACATCCCAACAGATAATAAAATATTCGATATTCTTTTTGGTCTCTTGCCCTCAATTAATGACCACAAATTAATTACCAAAAGAAAAACTATTAATAAAGGTACAAGATTATGTAATGACGTTACAACATCCAGTTGATTTCCAATTATATTTAAAATCGTTTCAATTAAACCTAGATTTTCAAAATTCACACTGAAAAATGCTGTTGTTTTTGTATATAAAATGAAAATTAAAGCAGCAATCATAAAAAACGAATTCATAATTTTTGAGAATAAATTTTTCCCTAGAGTCCAAACTAATAGAAAGAATCCAGACCAAAACATCATTAAATATAAAAAAGCTTCTTGTCCCTGATTAAGATCAAGAATTGGACCAAGCGATGCATAACGTAAAAGTGTACCTAAAATCCCTTCAAATGGTGATAGTGAAGATGCAAGTGTACCTTTTAAAATAAAATTAGTTTCTGAAACAAAAATGCTATGGTGTATCATATAAAGTGAAGACAAAAGAATAAATAAATATCCTAACGTTCTAAATAATTTACCTAATGCATAATTTTCAACATAGTTTTTCACTCAAAACACCTCATAATTTTATAAATTCTATACGATATCATTAGAAACTTTTAAGTCCCCATCTTTTATATATTGCCATTTTCTCATCAATAAGTCAAATAAATATACAAGAAAACCACCCAGTAAGAATGTTCCCAAGACAGAAAGCCATGCATTTAATGAATAATTCATCTCAAATAATGTTTGTAGAGGGCCTACCAAGCCTGCCGTTCCCATCCCTGCACCATAAGGTGTGGTTTCAGTTGAAAAAACCAATACTAATATTGGTGCAACAATTCCTGATGAAATAATTGTAGGTAACCATATCAATGGATTTTTAAGAATATTCTTAAATTGTAACATTGAAGTTCCAAAACCAATTGATAAAACCATTCCTACTGAATTATCTTTTCGAGATTGAATTGCAAATCCTATCATTTGAATTGAGGTTCCAATAACTGCAGCTCCTCCAGCAATACCTGATAATCCTATTGTGATAGCAATCGCAGCTGATGAAAGTGGAGAAGTAAGCAACATACCCATAGTCATTGCAATAATTATACTCATTGGAAGTGGTGCTGCTAATGTCGCAGTTTCAATAAATAATTTTATATTTTGTATTAAATAAAATAATGGTGCACTGTAAATAAGTGTTGATACTGTAGCTAATATAACTGCAGTCAAAGGAATTAATAAAATGTCAATCGGTGTCTTTTTTCTTAAAATCAAGTTCATTAACAATAACGATGTTATAACAACAAAATATACTGTGAGTGGTTCATTATATGCAGCTGTTGGTCCATCAATATTTGCAACTTGAATTCCTCCTTCAAAAGTTACTCTAAAAGAGGTAGCAATACCTCCAATAATTGCTGCTGTTACAAGTTTTATTCCTTCAAATTTCAATGATATACCTATTCCTAGTCCTATACCTGCACCCATCAATAAGGATAATGTATAGTAAATAGGATTAGTAAAAAATGTTACACCTAAGAGTTTTCCTACTTGATCAATAATTACTCCAACAATCAATGTAGCAAATAAACCATACGTCATTCCATTCATTGTTTTCATTGCAAAAGCTTGAATTTTTTTCATAATATTTTCCTTTCATTTTTGGTCCCCGCGGCCGGACTCGAACCAGCACGGATTTCTCCACCAGATTTTGAGTCTGGCACGTCTACCAATTTCATCACGCGGGGTTACATTTCATTTAATATTTCTATTCCTAATATTTTTAAACATAAGTCAAGTGTTTTTTTCGATGCATAGACAACAGAGAGATTCGACTTTGTTTTTTCAAGGTTATCTGTGATAATTTTTGAATTCCCATACCATGAGTTGAAAATCTGCGCTAATTCAAAAGCAAACCTTGATATAATACTTGGTTGGTTTTCAGAATATGCTTTTTCTATTGCTTCATCAATTCTACTAATGTGTAAACCAAGTTTAAAAACACTTTTATCAATTATTGTATTCATCTCTAGAACTAAATTACTATCTATTTTCTGAAGTAATGATGACATTCTTACTGAAGTGTATTGCAAATACGGCCCTGTTTGACCTTCAAATTTTAACATATTTGCTAAGTTAAAATCAATATTTAAATGTTTTTCATTCTTCAAATCATTGTAGACTATTGCACTCATAGCTATTTTTTCTGCAACTTTTTCTTTGTCTGATAATTTCGGATTTTTTTGTTCAATACTATTTTTTGCCATATGAATTGCTTCATTAAGAACATAATCTAATGTTTGTACATCTCCTGTTCTCGTTGACATTTTTTTTCCATTTTGCATTACCAAACCAAAATTAATATGGACAATTTCAATGTTTTCATTCATCTTATTTAAGACTCTTTGAAGTTGTTTAAAATGTAGACTTTGTTCATTACCAACAACATACAATAACTTGTCAGCTTTAAATTCTTCACTTCTGTATATTGCTGCTGCTATATCTCTTGTTATATACAATGAAGATCCATCAGATTTACTAATCAATGCTGGTGGTAAATCATTTAATCGAACAATGTTCGCATCTTGATCTTTTTCAAGAATATTTAATCGTTTCATTCTCTCAACTACATCATTAAGCTTATTATTGTAAAATGATTCACCTGTGAAATAATCAAAATCTACATTTAATAATTTGTAGTATTTTTGAAACTCTACAAGAGAATGCTTTTTAATCTCCTTCCATATAGATAAATATTTTTCATTACCATTTTCCAATTCATTAAATATTTTTTTTGCATAAGATAATATCTCAGGATTTTTTGATTCTTCTTTATGAAACTTAACGTATAATTTGTTAAGGTTTTTGATAGGATCGTTTTGTAACATATTCATTGAGCCATATGTCTCTAAAGCATAAATCATCTTACCGAATTGGGTTCCCCAATCTCCCAAATGATTTACTCCAATTACTTTGTAACCCATCAATTCATATATTTTCTTTATAGAATTTCCTAAAACAGTAGATCGAACATGACCTATTGAAAATCTTTTTGCTATATTGGGTGATGAAAAATCAATTACAACAACTTTGTTATTAGGATCTTTTTGACCAATTTTTTTTGTTAAACTTAATTTAAATAAATCATGAGAAAATAGATTTTCATCTAATTTTATATTCGCATAGCCTCTTTCATAAGAAATATTTTTTATATATTTTAAGTTCGATAGAGAACTTTTAATCGAATCAAAAATGTCTTCAATTTTAATATTTTTTAATTTTGAAATTCTAAATAATGGACATGCTAAATCAACCTCATCAACATTAGAGTACTCAACATTTTGATGATAAGAATATTTCTTTTGAAAAACTTCTATTATTTCTTTTTTTATTTTCTCAACAATCATAATTTAGATATTTCATATTTAAGATCTTTGAAAAAATTGCTTGCAGCTCTGGCATAATCTTGAGGGGAAGGGTTTTGAATTGTAGGCGACTGATATTGAAAAAACAACTCTCCATTTCTAAATACTATTACCTGAGGTGTAGATCTCTGTATATCTGGAAATGCTTCCAACATATCATTTCGATCATTTGATGCATCCTCGCCGACCCAATCTTGGTAATAAAATATTTGACTAAATATTTCATCCATATCTTCTTGGAAATAATATTTTTCGATATTACCAATTGTTTGAATACAAACTGAACAAAAATGACTTCCAATATATAAAATTACTAATTCATCTTCCTCGAGTATTTTTTTTAGTCCCGGCTCAAAAATTGTACCGTTATATGAAATCTCATAAAATGGATGATTTTTTGTTAGTGTAGAAGCAGTTGTAGAATAAGAATCATATATTTTTTCTTCATTTGTTCTTACAGTAAGTAGAAATAAGCCTATTAAAAGTAAAAACGTTGCAATCAAACCTATCTTAACTTGTTTTGGAATTTTTGGTTTAAATTTATTATACTTGTCTGACATGTTTTCCTCCAATTTTTTATAAAAATAATATATATATTATAGCATGAAATGGACTTATTTAGTCATTAACTTATCAATCAAAATTGAGATTTCATTAACATATTTATTTTGATCACAAATTTTTTCAATATTCATGTTAGTGGATTTAAAAAAATTGTCATCTTTAATTAAACTTGATAAATTTATTTTTTCAGATAATGCCTGAAAACTCAATTTTTGAAGCCGTTCATATACTTCTATTCTGTCAAAACCTCTATCTATAGCTTGATGTAATATTTTTTGAGAAAATGCAGTTTCATATGTATCTAAAATATGTTTTTTCATTATTTCTTCTTTAACAACTAAATTATCAATTAAATCAACACACTTATTAATCATATTTTCAATTAATGATGTCATATCCTCAAGCATTACTCTTTCAACTGATGAGTGAGAAATATCCCTTTCATGCCACAAAGCAATATTTTCATAGGACATAGACATGTAACCTCTCATCATTCTAGCTAATCCTGTTAAATTTTCACTAGTTATTGGATTTTTTTTGTGAGGCATTGCAGATGAACCTTTTTGGAATTTTGAAAATCCTTCATTTAATTCAGATACATCTGATCTAGATAATAATCTGATGTCAATAGCTAAACCCTCTATAATACATGCTAAATTAGTTAAGCAATTTAAATAATTTGAATGTCTATCTCGAGATAATACCTGAGATGACCCTTTAGACTTGAAAAGACCTAATTTTTTTCTTACTAATTCTTCATGTTCATCATCTAAAATAGAGTATGTGCCAACTGCACCACTCAACTTAATAACCTCAATTTGTTTTCTAGAGTTTTTAAAATTCATAATCATTCTATTTAATGATTCAAAAAATCTGTAAAATCTCATTCCTAATGTAGATATTTCAGCGTACATACCATGGGTCCGAGCCATGATTGGGATCTCTTTAGTATCTTGTATTTTTTTCTTTACAACATTTAATAAATTTTCTAATCTCTCTTCAATAATGTTATTTGCGGCTTTTATTAGTAAAGAATTAGAACTGTCAACTACATCCGTTGATGTTAATCCGTAATGAAAATATTTTTTTTCCTCACCTAAAGATTCACGGCAAACTTCAATGAAAGCTAAAACATCGTGTTTTAATGTTTTTTCTTTTTTCAAAATTTCATCTAATTCAAATCTAGTTTTTAAGAGTTTATCATAATCTTTTTCAGTAATCACTCGTTTTTCTTTCAATGCATATAAAGAGGCTAATTCTACTTCTAAAAATTTCGAGAAGCGATTTTTTAGTGACCATAATTCATTCATCTTATCTGATTGATATCTTTTAATCATCTTCTTTTCTCCTATATTTCATTACAAATTATAGTTTGTTTTCTATCTGGACCTACAGAGACAAATGCAATTTCTGATTTTAGTTCTTTTGAAATGTATAATAGATAATTTTTTAATTCTACTGGTAATTCATCAAATTTTTTTACATTTGTAATATCTTTTTGAAAAGAGGGAAATTCAATATAATGCGGTTTAACTAATTTTAAATCCTCTATATGAGATGGATATGTGTTTATTTTTTTGCCCTCTATGGTGTAATAATCACAAACCTTTAATACATCAATATTGTTTAAAACATCACATATGGTAAAAGCAATATAAGTTAGACCTGAAGATAACGAAGCATGTTTTAATGCTACTAAATCTAAATAGCCTATCCTTCTTGGTCTTCCTGTAGTGGTACCATATTCATTTGCTGCTTCCCTAATTTTAGAAGCTAATCTTTCTCCCATTTCTGTTGGAAAAGGTCCCTCTCCAACTCTAGTTGAATATGCTTTTATAATTCCTAAAGCTGCATTAATTTTCCATGGTGCTATTCCTACCGCTTGAGGTAGTCCTGAAACCGACGGTGATGAAGAAGTAACGTATGGATAAGTTCCGTGATCAATATCTAACATAACTCCTTGTGCACCCTCAAAAATAATTCTCTTATTCTCTTCAACAAATTTATTCAATAGAAATGACGTGTTTGTTATTTTCGGTATAATTTCTTTTATATTTTTAAAATTTTCTTTGTAATATTTTTCAGGATCAAAAGATATGTTCTTCGAACTACATAAATTATTTACGTCATGGATAAATCTATCCATTGATTGAAGTGAAGACATTCTTACTCCCTTTCTCAAAATTTTGTCAGAGTATGTAGGTCCAATGCCTTTTTTTGTAGTACCAATTTTTTGAATTCGATCATTTTCAGTATCTATGTCTCTGTGAAAAGGTAAAATTAAATGAGCTCTATCAGATATATATAAGTTTTCAGATTTAAACTTTCTTAATTCTTTAAATAATGTTTCTAAATTTATCACCATTCCATGAGCCATTATGTTTATAACATTTTTATGAATTATTCCAGAAGGAAGTAAATGTAAGTCAATCTTTTTACCGTCAAAAACTACTGTATGTCCAGCATTATCTCCACCTTGATATCTCACAACTACATCAGTTTTCTGTGCTAGGTAATCAGTCATTTTTCCTTTACCTTCATCGCCCCACTGCATTCCTACAATAGCAATATTTTTCATAAATACCTCAATTTCCTTAACAAGAATATTTTAGCATATTTTTAATTACATTTAAAATTCTCTTTTCTGTTGAAACTGTTTTTTATCGTGTATAATAAATTTAGGAGTTAATATGAATATTGCCTTTGTAACTAATGAAGTATATCCATTTCAAAAACATGGTGGTTTAGCGGATATTAGTGCTTCTCTTCCAAAAGCATTAAATGATAGAGGACACAACATCACAACAATCCTACCCTTTTATGATGATGACCCTTATCAAGCAAAGTTTAAATTAATTACAAAACAAGACATTATATTAGGCGATCACATTGAGCCCACAGAATTTTATTCATATACTCATAATAAAGTTAGACATATATTTATAAAAAATTCATTATTTAGTATTTTAGATAACAAAAAAGAGGCTTTACGTTATCTAGTTTTCAGTATTGCTGCTCTTGAATCCTTAAAATTGATTGATCACACTATTGAAATATTACATATTAACAACTGGCACACAGGATTTATCCCATATTTATTAGATTCAAACTATCGTAAAGATGACAAATATAAAAATATCAAAACTTTACTTACAATTCATAACATAGAAAAACAAGGTATTTTTGAAAGAGAAATAGAAAGATATTTACCCTTTAGAAATTTTACTTATATTCTTAATGGTCAAGTCAATTTTTTAAAGACTGGCATCATGAGATCTAATTCGATAAATACTGTATCAAAAACTTATAGAAAAGAAATCTTGCTTCGTTTTTTTAGTTTTGATCTTGATAGTGCTTTAAAATCAAGACAAGACAATTTATTTGGAATTCTAAACGGTTTTGATCATAATTTATACAATCCAAAAAAAGAAAACCTAATATCCTACAATTATTCATTCTCGAATTATAAAGATGGGAAATTTAAAAACAAAGAATTTCTAATTGAAAAATTAAATTTTGATAAAAATATAGAAAAACCAATGTTGCTTTTCATAGGAAGATTGGGAAGACAAAAAGGGATTGATCTCTTTAAAGAAAAAATTCAAAAACTTTTGAAAAATAAAGAAATATACTTTGTAGTCATTGGAGAGGGTGAACTCAAATTTGAAGCTTTTTTTAGAGAACTTGAAAAAGATTTTCCTAAACTTGTTCATTATCATTCCGGATTTGATCAGAAAATTTCTCATCAAGCTTACGCAGCTAGTGACTTTTTCCTTCTACCTAGTTTATTTGAACCGTGTGGATTAAATCATATGATTGCAATGCGTTACGGAACACTTCCAATTGTAAGAGAAACTGGTGGTTTAAAAGATACCGTATTTGAAGATACAGAAAATCAGAATGGTTACACTTTTAAGAATTATACTGTTGATGAATTTAATTCAACACTTGATCGCGCTTTAAAAGAATACAAAGAAAAAACAATTAAAACAATCAAGATTGAAAATGCAATGAATGTTACATCTTTCCTAATTGATATGGCTAAACAATACGAAGATCTATATAAAAAAATCGATTAAATATTTCTTTTATTTATTTAAAATATTTTTTAGTTCTTTATTAAATTTTTTTAATTTAATTGCCTCTATTTCGTGAAGATATGGAGGATTTGAATTTATATATGGTGTTTCTAAAATTTTTACAATGTCTTTGAAATCTTTATCATAAATAACTTTTAATAACGTTTCAAATCCTATATTACCAAATCCAAGATTTTCGTGTCTATCTTTTGAAGATCCAAGAATATTTTTAGAATCATTTACATGAATAACTGAAATTTTATCAAGACCAATAATCTTATCAAATTCACTCTTTACATTCTCATAATTACTTACAATATCGTAACCCGCATCAAAAATATGACAAGTATCTAAACAAATAGATAATCTGTCTTTATTTTTTGATAAATTTATAATTTCTCTCAATTCTTCAAAAGTTTTACCAACTTCGTTTCCCTTTCCTGCCATTGTCTCTAAAGCTATTTTGACCTTAAGATTACGAGTGTTATCGAACACTTTATCTAACCCTTCTGAAATCCATTTTATTGCTTGAGGACGATCTTTTCCAACTGCACTACCTGGATGGAGAACCATTTGAGTAACTCCTAATGAATGTGTTCTTATTATTTCTTTTGTTAAAAAAGCTGTTGCAAATGATCTTTTTTCTGGGTCTGGATTAGCAAGATTTATTATATAAGGAGCATGGACAACCACATTGCTTAATTCAAATCCTTTATTTTTCATAAATTCATGTGCTTCGTTGATCCTCATTTGATCTATTGATTTTCGAAATGTATTTTGAGGAGCACCTGTATACACCATCATTGAATTAGCATTATATGAAAGCGCCTCTTTAACTGAACCTAAAAACATTTCAGGTGCTTTTAAACTAACATGAGATCCTATTTTAATCATTTTTTTAATCCTCTTTTTAATTTTATTTTACTATATTTTGGTCTCTTTATTGGTTTTCTAATTTTAAGTTCTCTTTTTATTGCATTCATTTGTTTCTTTTGAGAACTAACTGTTAAGTTATCGTTTACAATTTTTGCTTTTAGAATTTTTATACCTTGCTTTGATAACTTCTGTATTAATTCTTTATCTTTTTCACCGTAAATTGATATTACATCACCCTCATTATCCATTCTTCCTGTTCTACCTCTTCTATGAAAATATGTTTTTATATTGTCAGGAAAATCATAATTAATGATTAGAGAAATTTCTAAATCTATACCTCTTGAGAGAATATCCGAACTTAATAGCCACTGAAATGAATAATTTCTTGCAGACTTTAGCATCGATAACCTTTTCCTTAGTTTAAGATCTGATGAAAAAATATTAACTTTAATATTCTTTTCTAAAAGATACTCTTTGATTAGATTAATATTATTTTTTTTTGAAACAAAAATGACACCAAAAAAAGGATTTAATGATTTTATTATTTTATATAAATTATATAGTTTTGTTTCTTCTCTTGAATATACAAATAGGTCTCTTATCTTTAGCTTATGATCTTTAGTAGTGTCTATAAGTTCATAGACACCGAAAAAATTATTTATAAATGGTTTCATATTTCTTTTTAATGAAGCAGAAAATAATAGATATCTGACATTTGATATATAACTTGTTAAATCATTAAGATCTGAAATAAAATCCCCCTCAAACATCATATCAGCTTCGTCTAAAACAACATTCTTAAGATGTTTTATGTTTAAAAGATTAGTATTAATGAGTTTCATTATTTTTTTTGGTGTTGTTATAATTAGTTGAGAAGAATCAATTCGTTTTCTTTTTAATTCATCCAAACCTGTGATGGAATATATATTTACAAATTGGTTTAATTTCGAGAGCATTAACTCTACTTGTCTAATTAGTTCATTGGTAGGAACTAATATAATTGATTGAAGTCTTTTGATACTCACGTCTATTGAATCAATTACAGGTATACCATATGCATGAGTTTTTCCAGTTCCTGTTGGTGCAATAGCAACAATTGATTTTTGTTTTTTATAAATATCAAAAACTTTTTTCTGTACAGGCGTAAAAGTTTTAAATTTTAATTTTTCTTTATAAATTTTATACATAGGACCCACCCACTGAATTATAACATATTATTTTTTTTGATATTTTTGTAAAAAAAAAGAGTCTCAATTAGAGACTCTTTAAAATTAAACAATATATGTAAAATATACTACTAAATGAAGTAAAAAGAATAATCCTAAAACATATACCATCCAATGTACTTCTTTTCTTCTTTTTGATAATCCCATTAACATTGAATAAGTAATGAAGCCAAAAGCAATACCCTCAGATATTTTAAATGTTAATATCATCATGATTATTGTCATGAAGCTACTTGCTAAAATAACTGGGTCTTCAAAGTTTATTTCTTTTAATGGTTTCATCATGAGTATTCCAACAAAGACTAAAGCCAAAGAAGTTGCCGGTGAATATGCAACACCTTCAACAAATACTGCATCAACAAAACCAAATAATGGATATAGTAATATTGCTAACAAGAATAATAAACCAGTAACAACAGCAGAAAGGCCGGTTTTAGCACCCGCTTGAATTCCTGTGTTAGATTCTATGTAGGATGTTACTGTTGAAGTTCCAACAAAAGCACCAAAAATTGTACCTATTGAATCAACCATAAGAGCCTTATCATTTCCAACTAATTTTCCTTCCTCATCAATGAGACCTGCTTGATGACCCACAGAGACTAATGTACCTGCTGTGTCGAAAAAATCAACAAATAGTAACGTTATGATAACTGGATAAGCAAGAGGATTTGAAAGTAAAGAACCTAACCCAGAAAAAGCTTGACCAATTAATCCACCAACCTCACTAACAGCGCCTAAGTTAGAAGTTGTAAACTTTGGCATATACATTTCAAGTCCTGGAACTAACGACCCTAATAATGCACCACCCAAACCAACAACTAACATTGAAATAATGATTGAAAATCTTGATAGTTTTCCTCCTCTTGTATATAATAATAAAACTAACAAAATACCAAACAATCCAAGCAATACTACTGGATTACTTAAGTTCCCTAGAGCAACAAATGTTGCTGGATCAGAAACAACTAATCCTGCATTTTTTAACCCTATGAAAGCGATAAAAAATCCTATTCCGGCTCCAATGGCTAACTTCAAATCTTTAGGAATTGCATTAATTATGAGTTTTCTAAGACCTGTTAAACTTACTATCAAGAATAAAATCCCTGATACAAAAACAGCGGCTAATGCCTCTTGCCATGAGAAATTAAGACCTAAAACTATGGTGTAAGTAAAAAATGCATTAATCCCCATTCCAGAAGCTAAAGCAATTGGAACTTTACCTAGAATCCCCATCAAAATCGTTGCAACACCAGCTGCAATAGCTGTAGCAACAAAAACACCAGGTTGACTCATGCCAGCATCCGCAAGCATAAAACTATTAACTGGAAGTATGTATATCATAGCTAAAAAAGTAACTACTCCCCCTACTACTTCAGCCCAAACGCTTGATTTGCGTTCTTCAATATGAAAATATTCTTTTAAAAATTTCATATTTTCTCCTTTTTTTTTTATTCTTCAATTAACGAAATAAAAAACCACGATTATGTGGTTGATTGAATAGGAAAAGATTCAATCGTAGTCATATCATTTACGGTGATATGGTAGAAACTTGACCGCCACATTCGATCTATTATACGATTTATTGAAGATGATTTAATAATATCAAATAATTTTTTTTAAAGCAAATAATGAATTTAGTAAACGTTTCCAAAAATTCATAAATCAAATTCTTTAAAAATATAAAAATTATTGTATAATTAATATTGTTAATAAAGGAGTCTTTAATGAGTAAAAAAACTGTACAAAAAAAAACACATAGTTCAGAAAATTATAAAATGCCACATGAAAAGCTATGGGGCAAAATTGTGTTATGGTTGATTTTGCTTGGCATGGTAGGTGGGGTTTTTATTTCATTTATAGTTGCACTTCTAAGTGGACAGGCTTAAAAAGCTTGTCTTTTTATTTTTCTAATAAGGTTTTCGCTTGTTTGATTGCAAATTCACTCATTGTTTCATCAGAAAGCATCGTTGCAATAGACTTGATCCTTTCTTCATAATTCAACTTATTAATTTTTGTTATAACTCTATCATTTTTTTGTTTCTTTAATACTTCCATTTGAATATCTGCTTTTGCTGCAACCTGTGGGAGATGTGTTATCACCAATAATTGCAATTTTTTTGAAATCAACGACATGTGGTTAGCTAATTTTGAAGCAGTTTTACCTGAAACACCTGAATCAATTTCATCAAGTATAAGCATTGATATTCCTTTTCTAGTTGCTGCTGTTGTCTTTAAAGCGAACATAAATCTTGATCTTTCACCGCCACTTGCAACTTTATTTAGATCTTTCATAGGCTCGCCATTATTTAAAGATATTTTAAAATAAATTTCATCCATTCCATCTTCAAAAAAATTATTTGTATTTTTGACTTCAACTTTAAATTTGGTTTGTTCTAAATCTAATTTTTTTAGTATACCTATAAGTTCTACTTCCATTTCTCTAGCAATTAACTTTCTTTGATTTGTTATTTCGAATGCTGAATTTATAGTATCATCCTTTAATACTCTTATCGTATCATTCTCTTTTTTTATGTAACTATCAAAATCACTTACAAGATCAAGTTTTGATTTTAATTCTTCTTTGTATATAATCAACTCTTCTACAGATTTGTTATATTTTTTTTCTAAACTTTTTAATTCATATTCTCTTTGATTAAGACTTTCATAGTGTTCTTCATCAAAATAAAGATCATTAAGCATATTTCTTAACTCTTCAAAAATATCTTCAATTTCATAATATGAGTCTTCAAATCTTTTTAAGAGCTCTTTTTTTGAATCAATTTTATTAGATACATTAAATATATTCGTTTTTATTTGATTTAAACTTTCTAATAATTTGTTTGACTTTAAGTTATTTACACTCTCCTTAAGATTATGCGAGATGGTATCATAATGTTTTAAAGTATTTATTTCGTCAGTAAGATTTTCTAATTCATCAGAAACAAGTTTCATTTTTTCAATTTCATTGTGCTGATAAGAAATAAGATCTTGTTCTTTTTCGTACATTTCTTTTTCTTCAATTAATTTTTTTAGTCTATTTTTTGCTGCTTCATATTTCTCTTTGTTTAAAAGATATTTGATTTTCAAATTTTCAGTAACTTCTTTATCTCTATCATCTATGATAGAGGTATAAAATTTTGGATCTAATAGCTGAAACATGTCATCTTGATCATGAATATCTCCAAAATTTCTAGTAATTGATCTTATTTTCTGAATTGTTGTTACACGTCCATTAAGTCTTATTTCATGTCTTCCTTTTTTTTGTATCAATCTTTTGATTTCTATTTCTTGATTCAAGTCAAACTTTTTTGCTAATTCTTTATTAATAAAAAAAGTACCCGAGACATAGGCTTCATTTGTACCGTGTCTAATTAAGTCTTGATCAGTTCTTTTTCCAAAAAGAAGTTGTAAGGATTCCATTAATATAGATTTTCCTGCCCCGGTCTCTCCAGTCAATGCTGTCAATCCATTTTCAAAATTAACGTTCAAATCATCAATTAATGCTATATTTTTTACTTTAAGATTTTTTATCATTATTAGTTTTTAGATAACAAAAATATTCTTGATTACCTTTTTTCCCTTTCAAAGATGATTTTTTAACATATATAATATTATAACCTAAATTTTTAATCTCTGAAACAACAGAATCTAAAATCAATTTTGATTCTTTTTCGTCTTTAATAATATGCTTAGATTTCTCTTTTTGTTCAAATTGTGGTTTTATTAATGCTATTACTCTATTTGTTTTTTTGAATAAGTATTCTAATATTGGCAATATGGATGTAAACGATATATCAATAACTATTAAATCATTTTTTGGAATATCAAAATTTAGGATATTAGTTCCCTCATTTAAAATTATTTTTTCTTCATCAATAAGAGTTTGATCAAGTTGATTAGTTCCAACATCAACACAATAAATTTTTTTGACGTTTTTCTCCAAGAGAACCTCAGTAAATCCTCCTTTTGATGAACCTACATCAATTACAATCTTATTATCTAATTCAATCTCAATATTTTCTAAAAACGAGATTAATTTATCTGCACCTCTACTGACATACTTATTTTTTTTTGTTATTTCAATAACATCTCCTTCCTTAAAAATATATGAAGGAGTTTTCACAACTTTTTGATTTATTTTTACAAACCCTCGTTTAATTAAATCTTTTGCTGCAGATCTGCTTTTTAATAAGTGATGCTCTTTTAAATAAGAATCTAATCGATTTTTCATTCTTTATTTTCTTTAACTATTACTTTTTCAGCTGATTCTAAAATCTCATAACACTCTTTTGCTAGTTTTATTCCATTTTTGTATTCTTCAACTGCATCTTCTAAATTTATGTCTTTTTTCTCTAATTTAGCAACAACTTCTTCTAATTCTTTTAACATCATCTCGAATGATTTATTCTTCATTATTTTTTACCTCCTTTGATAAAACTTTTGCTTCTAATTTGCCATCATACATAGTAATATCAAGATTATTTCCAATCTCTACTTTTTTTACACTTTTTAAAAGCTTATTATTTTGTTTTATTATACTATAGCCTTTTTTCATTATATTTAGTGGATTCAAATTTATTATACTTGTCCTGAAAATTTCATATTTGTATCTTTTATTATCAATTATCTGTTTGAAGTATTTTGATAAATTCATTTTAAGTATTTTAAGGTTTTCATATCTTTTTACTATAAGGTTTTTTGGAGAAGATACCTCTAAACGTTTCTCTAGATTATGAATCTTTATAGTATTCTCATCAATTTTTTCATATAGTCTTCTTCTAATTCTTTTTGAATTCTCAATGATTTTACTTATTATTTCTTTGCTATTTGGAGTAGCTAATTCAGCTGCAGCTGTAGGTGTTGGAGCTCTTAGATCTGAAACAAAATCTGCAATTGTAAAGTCTGTTTCATGACCTACTGCACTAATTATTGGAATTTTTGAATTAAATATTGCTTCAGCTACTACAAGCTCATTAAATCCCCACAAATCTTCAATTGATCCTCCACCTCTACCAACTATTAATATATCAACTTCATTATTTAAATTTGCAATTTTAATTTGATTTGAAATTGTTTCAGCTGCTCTTGGACCCTGAACCTGAGAAGAATATAAAATTATTTCACACAACCTATATCTTCTATTAATTGTATTTGAAATATCTTTTATTACTGCACCAGTGTTGGATGTAACAACACCAATCTTTTTTGGAAATAAAGGTATGCTTTTTTTATTCTCAATTTTAAAATAACCCTTTTTTTCTAAGTCTGATTTTAACTTTTCAAATTTCAAATATAAATCTCCAACTCCATCATACGTTAAATTATAAACTTGAATTGAATAAGATCCACTTGGCTCATATACAGAAATTTTTCCTTCAATAAGAACCTTATCTCCATCTTTAAGGTTTATTTTCAGCTTTGAAGCATTACTTGAAAACATAATTGCATTAATTTGGGAATAAGTATCTTTTAATGAAAAATATAAATGACCTCTTGAATGCTTTTTAAAGTTAGAAATTTCTCCTTTAATTCTTATAGTTGAAAGATGCTCATCATACTCTAACTTAGTTTTTATATACTTATTCAATGCAGAGACAGTTAAATATTTCATTGTAATTCCTTTGAAATTTTATCTAATAATTTGTTATTAAATTTTACTTGCTTATCATCATCTAAATTTGAATAAATTTTAGTTAAGTTTAATGCCTCATTTATTGCTATTTCTTTAGGCAATTTTTCAAAAAGCATTTCAAATAAAGCAAGTCGTATTATTGATCTATCAACTATCGAAAGTCTACTAAATCTATAATTTGTTAAGTGCTTATCAATTATTGGATCTAAGGTATTGTATTGACTAGTAATTTTAAGAAATCTATCTTTTTGAATATTTAACTCACAATGTTTCTTGAATTCTTCTAAATTGCATTCATAGAAATCGAATTGATAAAGCATCTCCATCATAGATATTCTTTTTTGGTGCATATTATTTTTCATATAATCCTCATAATTATTTTATCATAATATTTTCATTCAAAAAAAAGAAGTCAAACGACTTCTTTTTTTAACTGGATCTAATTAAAGCCCATAATTCAGCTAGTGCTTGTTTGCTTTCAGGATTAAATCTAAAGATTGAATCATTAGGTCTGATAGCAACTCTATAAGACTGCTCTGAGTAATAACCATCTAAAATAATATCTTCTAATACATCTTTTCTTGGAGCAGTATATCCTACATAATCTGAATTTTGATACATGCTTTCATAACTTGACATAAAATTTATAAAATCGTAAGCTAAATCTTTGTTTTTTGCATTTTTAGGAATAACGAATGCATCAAGCCATACATTGGTTCCTGATGAAGGTACAAAATATCCTAGGTCTTCATTTTCACTCATTAAATAAACCGCATCCCCTGAATAAGAAACTGCCATAGCATATTTTGTATTTCCTTTTTCAAGCATATCATCAAAAATTTCATCAGTAGCGTATACTGAATCTGA
>JAAZUY010000041.1 GCA_018623895.1 bacterium
CGCTCTAATTTTATCTATTTGTGGATCATTACTAAGCCCTTTTCTTGTATTAAGCAACCAAGGATTGCTTCCTCATAGTTTATCTCATGTGAGTTTTACTGGATATGCTTTAGGATTACTTTTTTTTGATGAGCCTCTAATACTAGCAATCCCTTTTGTAATAGCATCATCACTTGTAATTAATTATATTAAAACTAAAACGAATATACCCGCTGATTCTTCTATTGGAATAATTACATCTATCTCAATAGCTTTAGGATTAATAATCATAAAAACTTCCACTTCTTTTAATGTTTCCATTGAATCATTACTGGTTGGAAATGTTTTCACTTTAAGACCGGGGGATATTCTGATATCAATTATAATTTTAATTTTACTTGTAATTTTTATATTAAAATTTTATAAACCATTATTACTATTAACCTTTGATCCGGATTTTTCTACTTTTTTCAATAAAAAATTTCTTCTTCTCAAGTCATTATTATCAATCTTAACATCTATTTTTATTGTAATCGGAGTTAGATCAATTGGAATTCTTCTCATATCTTCCTTAATACTATTTCCAAGTAGCATATCAATTCAAATATCAAAATCATTCAAAAAAACTATATTTTATGGCATTATTGTATCCGCATTATCTTCAACATTGGGAATTATAATTTCACATCCATTGAATTTTCCAGCCAGCTCAACTATAGTAGTAATATACACATTATTTTTTATGCTTTCAAAAATTTTATCGAGGGTGATTAGTAAAAATGCGTAATACCGAACAAAGAAAAAAAATTTTAAACGTTTTATCAGAATCAAAAGTTCCAATGACATGCGAAGATATTCTGAAGTCGATAAAGAATTCTAAATTAAATTTATCAACTATATACAGATCTTTAGAAAAATTTAAAGAAAATGATTATGTAATTGAAACTATAATAAATAAGAAAAAATACTTTTACACAGGTAGCCATCATCACTTTTTATTCTGTTCTGGTTGTGAAATAATTATACCTGTCAAATGTGATTTTCATGAAAAAGAAAATGAAATAGCAAAACCTTATAATTTTTCTATCCAAAGACACGAAATGACAATTTATGGTCTATGTTTCGAATGCAGAAATTAGCTTCTTCTTGGATCATGATTAATCTTTTTCAATATCATCATATCCTCATCACTTATTCTAAAATCAAGAGATGAATTTTCTTTCATTCTAGAAAAATTTAATGTTTTAGGGAGAGGAAGTGTGTTGTTCTGCAAACAATACTGAATTAAAATTTGAGCTGGTGTTTTTGAATATTTATTTGATAAATCAACAACCTCTTGAGTTTTAAGAGCTTTACCTATAACTAATGGAGAATATGCTTGAACAAGAATATTATTCTTTTCACAAAATTTCAATAAATCTTTTTGTTTATCATAAATTCCAACAAAAAAAGGAATCTGATTAACGTGAGGAACAAAACCAGTTCTTTTGATCAAATCTTTCAAATCATCAACATTAAAATTTGACACCCCTATTGCTTTTATCTTTTTTTTGTTATATAACTCTATCATTTTTTTCCATGCTTCCGCATTTCCAATCCTACAATCTTTTCCAATTTCATTCCATGGCCAAGGCGCATGAATCAAGTATAAATCAATATACTTAATGTCTAAATTTTCTAAAGTCATATTGAAATATTCTTCGGTTTCATGATATGATTTGATTCTTGAAGGTAATTTTGATGTTATGAAAATATCTTTTCTATCTATGTCTGAATCTTTTATTGCTTTACCAACACTTTCTTCGTTTTTATACACAAACGCAGTATCAATATGTCTGTAACCAACTTTTAAAGCATCAGAGACTGCTTGGTATGCTTCGACTCCATCAGGTATTTGCCATGTTCCAAAACCAATTTTTGGAATCTCATAATCATTTATTAATTTAAATTTTTCTTTTAAAATACTCATAATTTCAATCCTTTTCACTAATTTAGTTTTTGAAATTTTTATTATTGCTTTAATATGGTATACTCAGTATATGAAACACACTTTTAAAAAAGCTATGTACCCAGGTACATTTGATCCTATAACAATTGGCCATTTGGATATTATTGAACGTGCATCTAAAATGGTTGATGAATTACATGTTGTTATAGCAACAAATGTTCGCAAAGATATTACATTTAGTTTAAATCAAAGAATCGATTTTGTAAATAGAGTCACTTCACACTTATCAAATATCATAGTAAGTCATACGGATCAATTAGTTGTTAGGTATGCTGAAAAAAATAAAATTGATTTGATTATTAGAGGCTTAAGAAATATTCAAGACTATGAAAACGAATATGCATTATATCAATTCAACAAAAACTTAAATAAAAGTATTGAGACAACTATTTTATTTCCCTCATCAAGAAATCACTATGTTTCATCTTCTTCGATTAAAGAACTAATTTATCATAGAGCTGATATTAGCACATATATTCCTAAAGAAATTTTAGATGAAGTTACAAAAGGAATCATTAAAAGCAATAAATAATATAAGAAATTTAATTACACTAAAAAATTATACAATATGGAGGAAAAATGAAAAACAAAATATTAAATCCTGAAGAGATTGGTTTTTTTGCGCTTGGAGGCTTAGGTGAGGTTGGCAAAAATATGTATGTTTATGAAATCGAAAGAAAGATTTTTATAATTGACTCTGGAATTCTTTTTCCTGATGATCAACTGTTGGGAATAGACTACGTAATTCCTGATTTTACTTATTTGCAAGAGAATCAAGATAGAATCGTGGGTTTATTCATTACACATGCACATGAAGATCATATCGGTTCAATTCCTTATCTCCTAAAACAAGTATCAATTCCAAAAATTTATGCGAGTGGAATAGCTGTTGATTTTATTCTACACAAACTTAATGAACATAAAATAAAAAAAATCCCTAGAATAGAAAATTTTAAAAATTCCTCAAAATTTATTTTTGGCGATACTAAAGTTTCTTTTATAAGATTGACTCATTCAATTCCAGACATGTTTGGAATAGTAATAAAAACTTCAGTAGGGAACATTTTTCACACAGGAGATTTTAAAGTTGATTTTACTCCCGTAGGTCCACCTGCAGAATTTCACAAATTAACAAAACTTGGTCAAGAGGGTGTTATTTTACTTTGTAGTGATTCAACTAACGCCGAAAGAGATAAACCTATCCAAAGTGAATCAATAATAGGAGAGTCCATTAACGAACTTTTTTCTAAAATTGATGGTCGAATCATAATAGCTACTTTTGCTTCAAATTTATATAGAATTCAACAAATTATAGAGGCATCGGTAAAAAATAAAAGAAAAATTGCTGTTTTTGGAAGATCTATGGAAAGAACTATTGATATTGGTATAAACTCTGGTTACATCAAAGTACCTAAAGGTACAATTATCAAAGGAGATCAAGTTGATCAACATAAATTAAATGAAATGACAATATTAGTAACCGGATCTCAAGGAGAACCTTTGGCCGCTTTATCTAGGATTGCATCTAACAATCATAGATACATTAAAGCTATAAAAGGAGACACTGTAGTTTTTTCATCTTCTCCTATTCCAGGCAATCAAGAGGGAGTAAACAAAACAATAAATAAATTATACAAGCTTGATGTAGATGTTATTACACACGGTCCTATAGCTGATACACATACTAGTGGCCACGGAAATCAGAGTGATTTGAAATTGATGCTTTCATTTCTAAAACCTAAATTCTTTATTCCGGTCCATGGTGAACATAGAATGCAAAGATACCATAGAGATCTAGCAATTCAGTGTGGGGTTAAAAAACAAAATACACTATTGCTTGATAATGGTGAAGTAGCAGCTGTCTCAAAAGATAAAATTAGATTTGCCGGGAAAGTTCCTTCTGGAGAGGTTTATATTGATGGAACTGGGATAGGAGATATAGGATCAAAAGTAATTAAAGAACGTAAACTTCTATCAGAAGAAGGACTATTTTCTGTGATAATTTCATACAGCAAAGAAAAAAAAATGCTTCTAAACAAACCGACTATAATTTCAAGAGGTTTTATTTACATGAAAGGAAATGAAGAAATTACATCTAAACTTTCAAATAATATAGAACAATTAATGCAAAAAGAATTTTCAGCAAAAACTATAAATGAAAATTTAATAAAAAACCAAATTATAACAACCTTAAATAAACAAATTTATGACATAACCTTGAGAAAACCTTTAGTAATTCCAATTTTAATTAATTTAGATCAATAAAATTAAAATAATTCTGAAATTTTTCCATTACAAAGGAAGTTATCTTTGAATCTTCTAAAGCATTATGTTTTTGATCTAATTTTTGACTAGAATAAAACTCATATGCTTTAAATAATCCCAAGTCATTGTATAAATTAAAAAAGATTTTATGTGCTTGAAGCAAATCTAAAAAAATAAACTTCTTTTTCATTTTTATTTTGTGTAATTTAAGTGCAGATTGAAAAACTCTTATATCACTACGGCCCCATACAACCCATCTGAGATTGGGTTTTTTATTGATTTTAATCATTATTTTAAGTAATTTCTTAAAATTTATAGATTCTCTAGAATATACATCTTTGTTAATTTTTAGAAATTCAACTGTTCTATCTGATAAATCTATATTATTTTTTTTCTTTAAAAAACCTGAATAATATGTTGTTCTTTTATTTGTTTTAAGTGTAATACCATATTGAATTATTTCATGAAAATGATTGCCCTTGTAATTATATGGTGGCATACTCATTTCAAAGTCAAGAAATGCGAAATTAGACGATTTCATGATATCTTTCATTATAATTTCTCTATCAAAATTTATATCGTAGACTATTTTCACTGGATTTAAATTTACAATCTGATTTATAGCGATGATTTGTTTTCTTTCAATAGAACCGTTGAAAACAACTCTATATTTAAAGTCTATTAGAAATCCTTTTTTTAATAGGGATGAAAATCTATTTCTATGATTTTTTAATAGATCATATTTTGTAAGTCCTCTTCTTTTTTTAATTAAAATATAGTTGTTTTGGACTTTGAAAATTATCTTTCTCAAGAATTTTTCCTTATATATTGTATACTTTTAAAATTTATGCCGATCTTTTTTAATTCTTCATTTGTAACATTTTTTAAATTTTCATAAGTTCCAAAATTTTTAATCAAAAGTGCTTTCTTTTTTGTTCCA
>JAAZUY010000042.1 GCA_018623895.1 bacterium
CTTTTTGCCATTGGAACCATTACTTTTCTTAAGTATTTAAAGTCTCCGCAACCATCGACTTTTGCAGCATAGTATAGTTCATTTGGTATTTGCTTAAAGGTTTGTCTCAATAAATATATATGAAAAATGGATATAAAAAATGGTATTATCATTGCTAAATATGAACCTATTCCATCATCATTGACCCAACCAAGCCTTGATACTGTAATATAATTTGATATAATCAACATTTCTCCAGGAATCATCATTGTTGCAAGAAGTATTGTAAATATGACTTCTCTGCCTTTGAAATTAAGTCTTGCAAGAGCAAAAGCTACTAATATTGAAAAAATTGTTCCTCCGACTGTTGAAAAGAAAGCAACAATCCCGGTGTTTAATAAATATCTTGAAAAAGTTATACTTCCTTGTTGTGCTGATGAATAATTAAAAACATTTAAATAATTTTCTGGAGACAACACTTTTGGAAAAAGGCTTGTGTTAAGTGAATTTAACACCTCATTGCTAGATTGAAGAGACACGTTTAGCATCCAGTAAAACGGAACAATAACTATTAATGCCATGAAAGTTAAAAACAGATATACAAAAAATTTATTAATGAAAAAGACTGCTTTTTGTCTTCTGAGTTTATTATCCTCTCTATAATTCAAATTTATTTTTTTATATGTTTCCACTTTGATCTCCTAGTAATGAACTCTTTTTTTAGAAATTCTTAAGTTTATAAATGTAAAAATTAAAATAATAATAAACAACATAACTGCCGCAGCCGCTCCTCTTGAGTAATAAGATACATAGTTGCCATCTAATCCCGCAAGGCCGATTTTATCGTAAACATACGCTACCGCAGTCCATCTATTTCTATCCAATAGTCTTCCGGTGCCACCAACCACTGACAGTACTGTTTCGTATGACTTGAATGCCCCTATAAATGAAGTAATCAAAATATAGCTTATCAATGGAGATAAAAGGGGGATCGTTATATGCCTCAATATTCTCCTCTTTGGTGTAGAATCTATTTTTGCTGCATCATAATATTGTTTTGAAATATTTTGAAGTCCACCAATAAATACTAAAATTTTAAATGGCAACCCTTTCCATGTTGTATAAAATAATACAACAAACATCCATCGTGTTCTTTCTGCAGTGACACCAACCCAATCAACAGACAAATCAAATATTGTATTTATCAATCCTTCTGCCATAATACCGTCTGTTAAAGGGTGTGAAAACATTACACTAAAAACCATACCAATCGCAAGTGCGTTGGTTACATATGGTAAAAAGAATATGGTTTGAAAAACCTTTTGTAAAGGTTTTATCGAGTTTAACCCCACTGCAATAAGAAGAGCTATAATCGTCGAGAGCGGGACCGATACAAAAACAATTAACATCGTATTCCATATAGATCCTATAAAATTGGGATCATTAAAAATTGCTCCATATGCAGCAAAATCTAAAAAGTTTCCAAATGCATCTTGTGTAGCATTATACTGTGAAAAAAGGGATATTAATATTGTTTTTACAAGAGGGTAAAACGTAAATATAGTTAACAGTGTTAAAGGTATTGCCAGGTATATCCACGCTTTTCTATCTCTTTTGTTCTCCAACATTAAGCAAGTCTCCTGCCCGTTTTTTTCTCAAAAACGTATGTTTTCTTTTTCTTTAAATTAAATATCGCTTCCTCTTTAATATCTTTTGAATCAACAGAGTCGCTTAAAATTATTCTAAACGTGCTTGAGTGCGCTTTTTTATGTTTTGAAACAAGCGCGAAGTCTCGGCCTATAGTCTCCACGAATTGACCTTGAACTTCCAGTTGGCCCTTTTTATCTAAAATGTAGCCTTCAGGTCTAACACCAAGGGTGACTTGCTGACTTTTTTCTTTTTTAAGCTTTTCATCGCTATATACTTTCTTTCCATCCAGATAAACTTCTCCATCTTTTAACTCCGCTTCATATAATCCTATTGGTGGAGTGCCTAGGAATTTTGCTGAAAAAAGATTTGCTGGATTATCATAAACTTCTTGTGGGACACCTTTTTGTTGCTCTTCGCCATAGTTCATTAGAACGATTTCATCTGATATTGACATCGCTTCTTCTTGATCGTGCGTTACAAATATTGTTGTTATCCCTGTTTCTCTTTGAATTCTTTTTATCTCTTCCCTTGTTTGCAACCTTAGTCTTGCATCAAGATTTGATAAAGGTTCATCTAACAATAAAACTTTTGGTTTTTTAACTAATGCCCTTGCGATTGCAACCCTTTGTTGTTGACCACCTGATAATTGAGCTGGTTTTTTTTCGAGTTGATCTTCGATACCAACCAATTTTGCCATTTCATACATGTTTTCATTCATTAACTTCTTATAATCTGTTTTTTTTGCTTTTTCTATGTTAGTTATATACTCCGGAACACTATACTTATCATCTTTTTTCGCTTTTGTTTTGCAACTTTTTATAAATGATCTTAACTCTTCTCTTAATTTCTTATGTTCTTCTTTTAGATTAAAGGTTTTAAATTGTGCCATCTCATTGTTATACTCTTTCATCCCTTTTTCTTTTGAAAGACCAAGTTCGTTATTGATTTCTAAAATTCTTTTTTTGAGTTCTTTTCGCTTTAATTTTTTTTCTGTTTTAAGGCGTTTTATTTTAGACTTTGATTCTAATGTAAATTCATTTTCTATTTTTTTATATTTATTATTTATGCTTTCTATTGATTCTAATAGCTCAAAATATTTTGTTGCACGTTTATTTGAAACTGATAAAAAGGCGTCTTTATACGCTTTATCTAGAGCTATTCTTTTTAGATTCATATTTTCTAGAGGAAATAATATATTTTTTTTAACCGTCATGTGGGGATACAAGGCATAATTTTGAAAAACCAGTCCAATGCCTCGTTTTTCGGCATCGAGTTGAGTAACTTCATTCTCTCCAAAATAAATTTTTCCTTTATTCGGGGCCAACAGTCCAGCAATCATATACAATGTTGTTGACTTTCCGCAACCAGAGGGGCCCAACAATCCTACAAGCTTGCCCGATGGAATTGTTATTGACAGATCTTTTACTGCTACAGTTTCATTTCCTTTTTTATCTTGAAATATTTTAGTTAAATTTTCTAATCTTATATTCATATCTTTCTCCAAAAGAAAAAGCGCTTATTTTAGCGCATCAATAGTTTTGAGGGACAAAATAAAAGCTCTTTTTGAAAAAAAATCAATTTTCAAAATTTCTTTTTTATCCATTTTTCCCTCGCAATTTTATTATATAATAAAATAATTTTTTTGAAAACAAGAATGTTAAAAAAAATTAATATTTACAATTATTTGGGGTTCTTGGAAAAGGAATTGCGTCTCTTATGTTTTCCGTGCTTGTAAGATACATAATCAATCTATCGAACCCAAGTCCAAAACCCGAATGAACAACACCGCCGTATTTTCGAAGATCTAAATACCACTCTAGTCCGTCATTTTTTACATTCATGCTCTTCATTCTTTCTTTTAACATCCCCATTCTTTCTTCTCTTTGCGAGCCTCCGACAAGTTCAACTCCACCACTAACAAGAAGGTCAAACGCAGCAACTGTTTTTTTATCAGAGTTTTCTCTCATATAAAACGCTTTAATGTTTTTTGGCCAATCTTTTATAAAAACGGGACATTTAAAATGTACGTCTGTTAGATATTTTTCATGCTCTGAATTTAAATCTTTCGCATGGTTCGGTTCATTATCAAATTTTTGTTTACTATTAATTAATATATCTATTGCTTCCTTATGAGTGATTTTCTTAAACGTATGGGTCATGAGTTCCTGTAGTTTTTTTCGTAACCCTTTGTCTACAAACGCGTTTAATAGATCTATTTCGTGCATACAATTTTCTAAAACCTGGCCAACCACATACTTAATCATTTCTTCAGAAATTTTCATTGCACATTCAATATCACAAAAAGCCATTTCAGGTTCAACCATCCAAAACTCTGATGCATGTTTTTGGGTATTTGACCTTTCTGCCCTGAATGTGGGTCCGAAAGTATAAACGTTTCTTAAAGAGAGGGCAAAAGCTTCCGCCTGCAATTGGCCCGAAACAGTTAAATATGTTTTTGTTGAAAAAAACTTTTCATAATTTGACATGGGCAACCCTGGTTTTTCTGGCACTCCAACAGAAAACATTGCGCCAGCTCCTTCACCATCATTTCCTGTAATAATTGGAGAGTCAACGTGAATAAAATTCTTTTGATCAAAGAACCTATGAATGGCGTGTTTTGTCTCACTTCTTATTCTAAAAATAGCTTGAAATAAATTAGTTCGAGGTCTTAAGTGTGAAACTGTTCTTAAAAATTCTCTTGAATGTCTTTTGGGTTGAATAGGATAATCTTCTGGTGAGTCCCCAACCAATTCAACGAATGTACATTTAACTTCAAACGGCTGTTTCATTTTGGGCGTCATCACTAACTCACCTTCCACAACTATTGAACTTCCCACTCTTATTTTTTGAATTTTTTTGAAGTTCTCTGTGCTTTCTTCATATACTAATTGTATTGTTTTCTGATGTGATCCGTCATGAAAATCGAGAAAACCAAACTTCTTTTGGCTTCTGTTATTTCTTACCCAACCTTGGAGCTCTACTTTTTTATTTTGAAAATCTTCCGGCTTATTATATAATTCTCTTATTAAAACTTTCATTTTATTTATCTCCATCCTTGATTTCCTTTGCATCACCCTTATCTAACTTAGCATTCTTAATATTGTCAAATTTTTTTCTTATTTTATCTGTTGTCGTATGAATAAGTTTTGACTCTTTAACAACAGATTCTAAACCTCTACTAAATTTATTCCATCTATCATTATATCTTTCAAATTCCAAATTAAGCTTGTTGATTTCTTCAACTATCAATTTAATCTTTTTGTCTCTCTGAATATTTTGAACAAAAACTTGAACCATTGTTAGCGTTGAAAAAAGTGTAGTTGGAGACGCCATCCAAACCCTTTTGTTGTTGCCATAATCAACAAGTTCTCCGTGCCTTGCTGTTATTTCTGCGAATATAGCTTCTGCAGGGATAAACATTATCGCTTGATTACTTGTTTCCCCTTCTATTATATATTTTTCTGATATATCATTAATGTGCCTTTTCACATCAGACATAAACATTTTCCTATATTTATCTCTTTCTAGTTTTGTTTCTTC
>JAAZUY010000043.1 GCA_018623895.1 bacterium
CAGCCAAGCAAACGAGATCACGAATATGGGAATGTTTATTGGAATTAACGGTCCTGTTACATTTAAAAATGCAATTAATGCAAAAAAAATAGCAAAAGATGTAGATGTTAAATTTATTCTTACAGAAACAGATGGACCATATCTTTCACCTGAACCATATAGAGGCAGAAGGAATGTACCCAAAAACATTAAATATATTATAAAATCAATATCTGAAATAAAAAAAATGAGTATAAGTGAAGTTGACAAGGTCACCACTAATAATGCATTTAAATTATTTAATTTAGAGGAAGAAAAATGAAGAGAATAATTAAATATTTATATATAGTTCTTATTACTTTTAGTTTAATTGGTTGTATTGATAGTAGATCTTCACTAAATTATTCTTCTTTAAGTGAATATGAAGAACAGAGAATAAATATGCTTGCTGAGGTTTCTAAATCAGTTGTCGCGATTAAGACAGATCAAGGTCATGGCTCTGGACTTATATATCAAAGAGAAGGCAGTATCTATTATGTAATTACAAATCATCATGTTATTGAAGGCGGAGGAGAAATGTCGATTTACTTTGGTGAATCAAGAGAAGAAATTGATGTTATAGATTTTGTATCTTCGTCACAACTTGATATTGCAGTTCTTAGATTTTATTCTGACGATGAACATAGTGTTTATTATTCTAAAGCAATTAATGATGAATTGATAATTAATTTAGTTAGAGGTCAAGATGTATATGCAATAGGTACTCCAGAAAATTTATCAAGATTTAATTATATTACTCAAGGTGTAATTTCAATGGAAACTTTCGACTATAATGGAATATCAAATTTAGCTTTAATGCACGATGCAGAGCTAAACCCAGGAAATAGTGGTGGTCCATTATTTAATTTAAGAGGTGAATTAATTGGAATAAATGTTGCAAAAATACCTACAATTTCAACCAATGATGGAGAAATTCCTGCAGAAGGTCTTAATTATGCATTAAATATTTCTGAAATTTATATCAGATTTTTAAAATTTCTTTCTGATGATGATTTTATAGATGTCGAACGAAAACCTAAATTGGGGGTGAGCGTCCAAAATCTTGATTATTTTGTTGAAAATAATAATGATTCAGATTTAACTTTTCCTGAGAATACATCTGGAGTAATAGTCCTTGGATTTGATGAGAGCCGAGATGCAGTAAATCATCTTGAAATTTATGATATTATCATAGAAATGAATGGGATTAAGATCGAAACAATTGAAGATTTATCTGGTGTCTTGCTTGATGGTCAATTTGGAGACACTTATGAAGTTGTTGTTTTGAGAAAAAATGGAGATGTATTTAGTGAATATTCTTTTACTATAGTGCTAAGTTGATGTCAAAATTAATAGAATATTTATTGAAAAGAAATTTAAAAATAGGATTTGCAGAAAGCATCACAGGAGGTGCCTTGTCATACAATTTTGTAAAAAATGAAGGTGCTTCAAAATATTTTAAAGGCAGTATTATTTGTTATTCTAATTCTATAAAAACAGATGTCCTATCAGTTAGTAAAGAGACAATAGAAAAACATGGTGTTGTATCTAATAAAGTCTCAGAAGAACTAGCCTTTGGAATAAAAAAAATTTTAAATTTAGACGTTGCAATCAGTGTTACAGGCAATGTAGAGAAAAACGGAATAGTGTTTTTTTCTGTTTTATTTAATGAAAAAATTTTCACTAATAAAATTTTGATGCCGTACATAAATAGGAAAAAAAATATTAATCATATAGTTGATGAAATTACAGATAAATCAACATCTATTTTATATAATTGCTTCACGTAATTTAGTGTGATATAATAAAATTTGTCAAGTAAAATCTTCCTTGTTGTAATAATACAACCAAAGACCGAAAGGAGGTCATAAAGTAATGAAAAAATATGAAGTAATGTATATAGTTCGTCCCAATGTTGAAAAAGAAGAAGTAAAAAATATTATTAATAATTTTAACGATATATTTGTAAAGATGAATTCTGAAGTATTAGAGCTAAAAGAAATAGGATTAAAAGATTTAGCATATGAAATCGATCATCATAAAAAAGGATATTACGTTTGGTTAAAAGTCAATGCATCGAATGAAGCGGTTGCGGAGTTCAACAGAGTGGTTCGTATTACTGAGACAGTAATGCGTTTTATAGTATTAAAAGAGGGTGAATAAAATGATAAATAAAATAATATTAGTTGGAAGAATTACAAAAGATCCCGAGCTACGTAAAACACAGTCAGATATTTCTGTCGTCAATTTCAGCCTTGCAGTTAATAGAATATATTCTGACCCTAGCGGTGAAAGAAAAGCAGATTTTATAAATTGTGTTGTTTGGAGAAAACAAGCAGATAATTTAGAAAAATTTGTTAAGAAAGGTATGCTTCTTGGAATAGAGGGACGATTGCAACAGAAACAATATGAGACAGAACAAGGAAAAAGAAACACATATGAAGTATTATGTGATAGTATTCAATTTTTAGAATCCAAAAACTCACAAAATACATCACAAAATTCAAATAATTATCAAGAAAAAAAAGAAAATGATGAGTTTTATGAAGCATCTAATGATTTAGCTGCAGAAGAAGACTTGCCATTTTGAGGAGATAAGTAAATGAGACCTAGAAAAGATAGAAGAGGCGGATTTAAGAGAAGAAAAAAAGTCTGCTACTTCACTCAAAATAAAGTAAAAGAAATTGATTTTAAAGATGTTGAACTATTGAGAAGATTCATTACCGAAAGAGGTAAAATATTGCCTAGAAGAGTTACAGGAACTTCAGCAAAGTGGCAAAGGCCTTTAGCTAATGCAATTAAAAGAGCTCGACATATGGCACTTTTACCTTTTGTTAAAGAATAATTGAACCTCTATGAGGTTTTTTTATTAAGAAAAGTATTCAAAAAAAGGTTTTTATTTTGATATAATAAAGCAAAGAGACAAATATGAAAAAAATATTCTTATATATAGTTTCAATAATAATTTTAATAACAGGAATTGTTCTAATTTATCCAATAGTATACGATCTTTCTAATCAAGCTAGATTAAGATTAGGTATGTCATTGTTTGTTTTTTTCTTTTTTTTCTTAATAATTTTAGTAATTTATTCATTTTCTCAGAATCAAAATATAAAAAAATTGGAAAATAGATTGGAAATATGGCAAAAACTTACGTATCATGTTAACCAAGTAGGAGATGAACTTTTTAATCAAATGCCTATCGGTATAATCGCATTAGATGATGATAATGATATTAAATGGGCTAATCCGACTATAAAAATGATTTTTTCAAATAAAATTATAAATAAACCACTTAAAGATATTTCTCAATATTTAGACTCTAAAATAAAAGAAAAAAATAAGTTTTCATTTGAGTACGCAAATGAAGTATACGAGGTATGGTACAAACAAGAATTTAATTTCTTGTATTTCTTTGCTATAACCGAACAATATAAACTTCAGAAAAAGTACCATAACAATCTCCCATGTATTATCTTAATGTCTCTAGACAATCTTGAGGAATCTTTATTAAACCTTTCTGTTTCTGAACAATCCCTTTTAAAAGGACAATACTTTAGTACAATTGCAGACTGGTCATCTAAGTACAGTTCCTACCTTCAACAGGTTTCTGAAGACAAGATGATTGCATTAACAAAAAGAGAAAATCTAGAAAAAATGATAGATGAAAAATTTAATATTCTTGAAAAGATAAGACAAATTTCAATAAAAAATAATTTAAGGGTATCCCTTTCTATGGGAATTTCATCTTGGGATTCATCGTTTGAATCTCAAGGCGTTTATTCAAAAAATGCTTTAGATCTAGCAGAAAAAAGAGGAGGAGATCAAGCTGTTGTAAATGTTGAAAATAAAAAAATTCAATATTTTGGTGCTATTCAAGATGCTCAAGTTAAAAGTAGTAGAATTGATGCGAGAATTAAAGCAGAATCATTAAAACAAAAATTAGATTTTTGTGATCAAGTTATCATAGTTGGACATAAGAATGCCGATTTAGATGCAATTGGATCAATGTTTGGAATGTATGAAATGGCTAGCGCTATACAAAAAAATACATATTTGTATATGCCCGAAAATCATCTTGATCAAACTGCAAAAAAAGTTTTAGAAGAGTTGAAGCATGACATTAGTAACTTAAGAATTATTGAAAACAAAATAACTAACATAACAGACAAAACTATTGTAATTTTGTGTGACACACAATCAAAAAATTTAGTTATGGACAAAAATTTGATTTTAGACAAGGATAGAATGGTAATAATTGATCACCATAGAGCTAATGACGATTCTATTGAAGCAGATTTAAATTATATAGAGCCATACGCATCATCAACAGCAGAGCTTGTTTCAGAAATAATGAATTTTTTTAATCAGATTGTTACTATAAATGTTAGACCAGAAGTTTCTACTGTAATGTATAGCGGAATAGTAGTTGATACAAATAATTTTACAATTAGAACAGGTCCAAGAACATTCGAAGCAGCAGCAAGATTAAAAGAAGCAGGAGCAGATACACAAAAAGTAAATAGATGGATGAGCCAAGAACTTAGCAGACTAAAACTTATTAATAAAATGCTTGAAAAAGCAACTATCGAGGAAAAAGAATTTTTGATTTTAGAAAGCAATGATAAAGTAGTAGATAGAGTTTTATTAGCTAAAGCATCGAATTATGGTTTGCTTGTAGAGAATATAGAGGTTGTTTTTGCAATAGGTTTGCTTCCCGATAACAAAATACATGTTAGTGCTAGATCAAAAGGAAAAATAAATGTTCAAATATTTATGGAATCGCTTGGTGGCGGTGGACATTTAAGCAGTGCAGCAACACAAATAGCAGATATGAAACTAAATGAAGTTAAAGAGAAAATAATCTCGAAAATTAAGTTAGAATATGGAAAAGAGGGTGAATCAATGAAAATTATACTACTAGAAGATATCAAAGGAAGAGGAAGAAAAGATGAAGTAATCGAAGTGGCAG
>JAAZUY010000044.1 GCA_018623895.1 bacterium
AATACTTTGATAATTATATTCTTTTGTTTTTTCAACCAACTCTTTAACAGATAAAATACTATCAGATAAGGAGTTTAAGGTTTTATTTCCTATATAACCTATCATAAATCAATATCTTTCTATTTTAATATTTCACCAAATTCTTTTCCAAAATTTTCACAAATGATTTCATCCTCTTCTTCTGGAGTATAATTTATAATTAAGCCTTCTTTAAATAAAATAGCTCCAGAATTTCTTATTCTTTCTTCCCATGTTTTCATCCATTCTCCGTCTCCCCATCCGTAAGAACCAAACAAAGCAATATTTTTATTTTCAATATTTTTTTCTATTTCTGAGAAAAAAGGCTCAAATTCTGTTTCTTCAAGTATTTCTTCTCCCATTGAAGGGCATCCAAAAATTATATTATTATATGTAAGCAATTCTTCACTCTCTATTTCATCAACCATACACATTTTTACATCATATCCACAAGAGTCTATACCATCTTTGATTTTTTCAGCCATAATTTCTGTGTTACCTGATCCAGTCCAATATACTATTATTGCTCTAGACATATTTTACTCCTTATCAATTGGTTTAATTTTTTTATCATATTTACAAAAATCATAGAACGGACAATTTGTACAATTAGGATTCATTGATTTACAATGATATCTTCCAAAAAAAATCATTTGATTATGAACTGTTTTCCATTTATTTTTTGGAAAATAATTCATTAATTTTTTTTCAACAACATAAATATTGTCTTTAAAATCTGCTATTCCTAACCTTTTAGAAACTCTTTGAACATGTGTGTCAACTGCTATAGCAGGGATATTAAATCCATTGCTTAAAACTACATTTGCTGTTTTTCTTCCTACACCAGGCAAATTCTCAAGATCTTCTCTTGATCTTGGAGTATTACTATTATGAAGTGAAACAACTTTTTTGGAAAGACTAATTATATTCCTTGCTTTTGTTTTGTATAGACCTATAGTTTTTAAAATACTCTCTACATCATTTAATTTTGCACTTGATAACTCTCTATAATTTTTGTATTTATTGAATAATATTTTTGTTACTTTATTGACACTTACATCTTTAGTTTGTGCGCTGAGGACAACTGAGATAAGAAGTTGATAATTGTTTTCAAAGTTTAATTCTGTTTCAGCGTTTGGAAACAATTTTTGTAAAGTAGTTTCAATTCTTACTTGATTCATTTTATTGCTCTATATAATTCATCGATTGCTTTCTCATCTTCTTCATTAATTGATGGATTTGTAATTCTTTTTCTCAATAGCAATAGCTTATGAATTTTTCTTATAGATATTTTTTCCTTATGCTCATCAATTATTTCTAAAATTAAATCATGATTCTCTTTTTCTGAACCAAGTATCATCCTTAATTCTTCAAGCTCATTAGGCCTTAGCATTCTCTTTATGTTTTCTTCAATTTTTAGTACAATATTTCTTTTTTTGTCAATTTTTTTATCAATATTGTCTTTATTTTTTGATAGTATTTTTTCTATTTTATCAAATGTTCCATCTAAACTAAAAATTTCATTAGTTTTATTTTTTTTGTTTTTTTCAAGATATGTTGAAACAAAACCTTTATTAATGAGAGAATTAATATATTTGCTAACACTTTTTTCTGATTTGTCGACTTTTTTAACTACTGAACTTAAGGAAAAAATATTATTTTTTCTTGAAAGAGAGACTAGTGATAATAAAATTATGGCTTCATTTGTCGATAGATTCATCTCTTTATGTTTATCCATTAATAAAGAGTCAATATTAAAATTATAATTATAAAATAACTTTTTTATTATCATACTCTACCTTTCCAATAGCATCTTTTGCTGCATTTTGTTCTGCTTCTTTTTTTGATGATCCTAGTCCCCTACCTAAGATTATATTTTTATCTAATTTAACTTGCACTTCAAATTTTTTATTATGAGATGGACCAAACTCTTTTAAAACACGATAATTTATCTTTCTTTTTCCTCCTGCTTGAATAAGTTCCTGTAATAATGATTTATAATCTTTTAATTCAAGAGTTTCTGTTAAGTATGGTAGTATGTTTTTTTTAAAAATATTCTTTGTAGTTTCAATTCCTTTATCTAAATAAATTGCACCCAAAAATGCTTCAAATGAATTTGAAATTATTGCTTCATTAGGTCCCTTATTTTTTTCACCTTTTCCGAGTTTAATATATTTCTTTAGATTAATATGATTTGCATATATATATAAAGCATCTGAAGATATGGCTTTGGCCTTCATTTTCGACATCTTTCCTTCATCGATATCAAATTTTAGATATAAATGCTCGGTCATCAAGAAACCTAAAACTGAATCACCCAAAAATTCTAACCTTTCATTATCTAGTACATTATTCTCATATGCAAAAGAAGAATGAGTAAGCGCTCTTTCATATATTTTTATATCATTGTATTTTATTTTTAATTTATCAAGAAGTTCCTTCATTCTATTGTTCCTTAATTGATCGCATATTTTTCTCTACAATAGATAAAATACTTAATTCATTCATTTCCTTCGCTTGTCTTAAAGCATTTTTAAAAGCATGCGCATCTGATGAACCATGAGCTTTAATTACTATTTTTTCAAAACCCATTATTATCGCACCACCTATTTCAGATGCATCTAATGCTTTTTTTGTACTTTTCATTGCTTTTTTTATTAATACCGCACCTAATTTCGAACTTAGTTTAGAATATATCTCTCTCTTTAAAACCATCCCCATTCCTTTTATAGATCCCTCCATAGTTTTCATTACTATGTTTCCTGTAAAACCGTCTGTTAAAAATATATCCGCATCAGAGGTAAACATCTCTTTCGGTTCTATGTTTCCGTAAAAATTAATATTTGGGTTCATTTCTAAAAGTTTAATGGTATTTTTTTCTAAATCTCTACCTTTATTTTTTTCTGTTCCAATATTTATCATTGCAACTTTAGGATTTTTTCTATTGTAAATTTTTTCTGCTACAATAGATGCAAAAAGAGCAAAATCTTCTAAATGCTCCGGCTTTAACTCAGTATTTGCTCCCCCATCAAGCATAAACCTTCCTCTTCCATCATATGAAGGAATTATAGGTGCAATAGCAACTCTTTTCATATATTTCATTCGTTTAATTATAAAATGCCCACCCAAGATTATTGCTTGCGTTGGTCCAGCAGAAACGAAAGCATCGGCTTTTCCTTCTTTAACGAATGACATTGCTTTAAACATTGAAAGCTCTTTGTTCTCTTTATATTTCTTTAAAACATCCTTTTCATCCATAGCTAAATAGTCTTCACAGTGAAAAATATCTAACCTCTCATTTTTTTCTAAATATGGATTCATCAATTTTTCATTTCCAAATATAGTGATTTTTATATTTTTATATTCATGAAGTGCTTTCATTACACCCTGACAAATTTCCTTAGGTGCGTTATCGCCACCCATTCCATCAACTGATAAATGTATCATATTAACCTCTCAAACGTAATTATATCATAGAACATCACTTAGTATATCTTGCGCTTCTTGTATGATCGATAGATCAGAGGATAAGTCAATAAGTCCTTCTCTTAGATGACCGGTTTGAAACTCACCAAAAAAGCTACCAGGACCTCTTAGTTTTAAATCTAATTTGCTTATCTCAAAACCATTAGATAGAGACTCTAGAATTTTTAATCTTTTAAGTTCAGGATTTTCACTTACCATGTAAAACACACCTTTATAATTTCCTCTTCCAATTCTTCCTCTCAATTGATGTAGTTGTGCTAGTCCAAAGTAATTTGCATCTATAACAACCATGAATGTTGCTGACGGAATATCTATTCCAACTTCAATTATATTGGTTGATAAAAGAATACCTTTTTCAGAATTCTTGAATTTTCTAAATATACTATTTTGCTCAGTTTTATCCATTTGTCCATGAACAACTAATAGGTGTTCGTTAAATCTTGTTTTAAAGTTACTATATAAAGAATATATGTTATTTTTTGTTCTTGTTGAAAAAATTGATGGGACAACCACAAAAACATGTTGATTATTTTTTAAAGCTGTTTCAAGTTGATCTAAGACTTTATCTAATACTTCAAATCCCAAACTTCTTGAAGTTACTTTTTTTCTTGATCCAATTCTGTATGATATATTAGAAACATTTGCATTTGAGTAAACTATATTTACTATTGACCTTGGAATTGGAGTTGCTGAGAGATACAATAGGTCTTTAAATAATGATTTATCAACCAATTTTTTTCTTTGATTTACACCAAATTTATGTTGTTCATCAACAATTACTAACCCTAGATTTTTTATATCCAAATTACTCTTAGATAAAATATGCGTTCCAATAATGAGTAGCGGTTTATTAGAATTCAAAAGGTCTAATTTACTTTTATCCTTATTGTTTCCAGTAACAAGAACAACCTTTTCATTAAATAAGTTTCTAAAGTTTTCATAATGTTGCTCTGCTAAAATTTGAGTTGGTGCCATTAATGCAACTTTATAATTATTCTTTAAAAAAAGCAAAGAAATTAGGAAAGCAACAATTGTTTTTCCAGACCCAACATCCCCTTGAATTAATCTATTTAAAGACTTATCAGAATTTAAATCCATAATGCAGTCTTCAATCGCTTTTATCTGTTCATTCGACAATAAAAAAGGAAGGCTATCTAAATGTTTCTTTAATGAATCTATAGAAAATTTGTAAGGTGGTCTTTTTTTAACTGATTTGATTTTATTTACTTTAAGTAAAAATTCTATCGACTCATAGACTTTCATTGAAAGCAGCCCTTTTTCAAGGTCATTTTGATTTTTTGGCATATGAATTGCTTTAAGTGAATTATAGTAAGAATAATATCCTTTTTCTAAAACTTTTTCATCATACCCATTCATCAATTTTTGTTTATTTTTATCC
>JAAZUY010000008.1 GCA_018623895.1 bacterium
CTTTACATCGAATGAGATGTTTTTTAAAACTCTGAATTTATTATAAATTACAGATAAATTTTTAACGCTCACCATAATTTGATTTTATCACCCTTTTTATGTTTTCTATATTATTTCTGTATATATCAAATAAAGTCATGTTTTCACTAGCTTCTGAAGCAGAGATGTTGTGGAACTGACTTAATTCTAAAAATTCTAATGTGTATCCTTCAGATGCTAAACTTGAAGATATAGTCTCGGTAGCCACTGGTGCAGCTTCAAAGAGTGGTTCAAGGAAAAGACTTAAAACATTGTTTTCCTTAACTAAATCAATAAAATTAGACAATTCTTGTGAGGTCAATTCTGCATCAGGGATAAAATCTGGATATAAAGAAACTATTTCGAATCCGTAATATTCAGCGAATTCACCCATAGCATTGTGGCCAGCTATAAATAATTTGATATTTGTATCTTCATACTCATGTAAAAATTCATTTAACTCATCAGAAAAGGAATTAATTTTTTCAATATATTCTTCTTTTCTTGCCATAAATAAATCTTGATTTTCAGGTGAAATATGTGCCAATGCCTCAGCAACTTCTCTAACCATTGCTATCATAGCATCTGGCCTTGTCCAATAATGAATATCTGCATGATCGTGATGATGGTGGTCATCATGATCGTCGCCATCGTGGTCATCATGATCGTCACCATCGTGGTCATCGTGGTCGTCGCCATCATGGTCATCGTGGTCGTCGCCATCATGGTCATCGTGGTCGTCGCTATCGTGGTCATCGTGGTCGTCGCCATCGTGGTCATCATGATCGTCACCATCGTGGTCATCATGATCGTCACCATCATGGTCATCGTGATCTGTATATTCAGTTCCAATTAATTCTTCTAAATCAGCCTTATTATCATGCTCCACATCTACTAACCAAGGCTCTAGTTCATATGAAGTCAATAATATTAAAGAAGCATCTTCAATTATTTTCATTTCATTAGAAGTTGGTTCAAAATCGTGTGGACTCATTCCATAAGGTAATATGAGCTTTACACTTAATTCATCTCCTGATATGTATCTTGCCATATCATATTGGGGATATAGTGTGGCAATAACATCATATTTTGTGCTTGAAACACAAGAAATCAGCGTTACTATCATAATTGGAAGTGTAAAAAGCATAAGTAATTTTTTTATCATTTAAATTCTCCTTTTTTTTCTTGCAAATGATTTGCATAAATATATATTAGCATTAACTTTTTTTATTGCAAACGATTTGCAACAGCGTTTATTTTTTTGATTTAATTTATTCAATATGATATAATTTAAATACTTCTTGAGTGGTATTTTCCACTCAATTTTATTGGGGTTTGAGGTCTTAGTGTGGATGAAAAAAAAATATTTAATCATATTAATGAGTTTATTCAAGAATATAATCTAAATTTGCATGAGGTAAAATTAAAAAACTTCATTGGAAAGAGTATTATACAAATTTTAGTTTATAACGATGAGATTGCAATTTCTACTGATCAACTTGAAAAAGTTCATAAAAGAATTCTACAGATTGATAAATCAGTAATTCCTGATAATTACTCCATAGAAGTTTCGTCTTTAGGTTTAGAGAGAGAAATCATAGAGTATAATGATTATGAAAGAAACCTTGGAAATTATATTTATTTAAAATCTGATTTTTACAAAGGTGAAGGTTATCTCGTTGATTTAAACAAAGATGAAATTATTTTAAAGATAGAAAAAAATAAAAATAAAATTAAAATTCCATTTAAAGCTATTTCATTTTGTAGAAAAGCTGTAAAATTTTAGGAGAAAAATATGATAAGTAAAGAATTTTTTAGAAATATTGAATCTGTTGCCGATGAAAAAGGACTTACAGTTGAGCAAGTTAAAGATGCTTTTTCAGCAGGTTTAATAGCAGGATGTAAGAGATCAAATAATGTAAGATCTTGTAGAGTAGTTATGAAAGAAGAAAAAAATGAAATAATAATTTATAAACAACAACTTGTTGTTGATGAATTTCAAGTTGAAAATGAGAAAAATTTTACACAAATTCTACTTGAGGATGCAAAAAAAATAAAAAAAACCTCTAAAATTGGTGATGTTTTAGAAGAGAAAGTAAGCCCACAAAACTTTGGTCATTTTGCAGTTAGAGACTTTAAGAGTAGATTGAATGAGGCTCTTGTAACTATGCAAAAAGAAAACATGTACAATCATTTTAAAGCTTTTGAAAATAATATGCTTAATTGTAGAGTAATAGATGTCAAAGATGATTTCTATAGATTAGATATTGGAAAAGATTTAACAACGTTACTTCCTAAGAAAGAAACTTTGCCTAAGGACAAATTCCATATTGGCGATTATGTTAAAGTTTTTGTATCATCTGTAGAAATTAAAGGTAGATGGCCAAAAGTTTTTGTGTCTAGAACACATCCAAATTTAATTATTAAGCTTTTAGAAGATCTTATCCCAGAAATTAAAGAGGGAGTGATTGAAATCATGGGTATTTCCAGAGTACCAGGAGAAAGGGCTAAAATAGGTTTAAAAACTAATGATGAAAAAGTAGATCCAATTGGAGCGTGTGTTGGTGAGGGAGGCTCTAGGATTAAAGAGATTGTAAGATCGTTATCAGACGAAAAAATTGACTTATTTAGATGGTCTGATAATGAACATGAATTAATTGCAAATGCTCTTCAACCATCAGAAGTTGTTGCGGTCACTAATATAAATCCTAAGGAAAAGACTGCATTAGCTATTGTTCCAGATGATCAGTTGTCTTTGGCAATAGGAAAACTTGGCCAGAATGTTAAGCTGGCAGTGCAAGCATGTGGTTGGTCAATTGATATTAAATCAGAGCAAAATGCAGCTTCAGAAGGAATTTTATATTAATTTTTTATTTAAGACATTTAGTTCTCCGATATCAGTCTAAATATAAAATATAATTATTTAAATACATAGAGAGTTAAGGGGGTTGCGATGATTAATAATATAGGTTTAGCCTACAAAGCTAATAAATTAATTTTAGGATATGAAAATTTTATTAAAATTGCATCAACCGATAAATTTAAATTGATTATTATTGCTAAAGATTGCTCTAATAATACAAAAAAAAAGATCTATAAAATTTGTGAAATACAAAACATAGATGTTTTAGAAAAATTTACATCTACGGATTTATCAGCCTCATTAGGAAAAAGAAATATAAAAGTTATTAGTATTACTGATCGGGGTTTTGCAAATCTTATTAGATCACAAGGAGATTGAAAATGGCGAAAAGAAAATTTTATCCAAAAAACAAAAAAAATAATTTAAAAAAGTTTAAAAAAGAAAACAAGGCAAAAAAAGTTGAAGTCGTTTTCTTTAGAGAAGGAATGAATGTTTCAGATTTAGCGTCTGCAATGAATGTTTCTAACGCATTAATAATAAAAAAACTTATGAACATGGGAATGATGACATCAATAAATGAGGTAATTGATAGAGACACTATCGAATTGATATGTTTAGAAGAAGGGGTAGAACTTCAGGATGAGGTCATCACAGATGTATCAAGATACGATGAGATGGACTTTGAAGAAGATCCAGAAAATCTAGTATTAAGGCCTCCAATAGTTACAATCATGGGTCATGTTGATCATGGCAAAACAACATTGTTAGATACTATAAGAAACACGAAAGTTGCGGAGGGAGAAGCAGGAGGAATTACTCAACATATAGGTGCATACCAAATTGATTTTGAAAATAAAAAAATTACTTTTATTGATACACCTGGACATGCTGCATTTACAGAAATGAGGGCAAGAGGTGCTAAAGTTACAGATATTGTTGTTTTAGTTGTTGCAGCAGATGATGGTGTAATGCCTCAAACCAAGGAAGCAATAGATCATGCTAAAAGTGCAGATGTACCATTAATTGTTGCAATAAATAAAATTGATCGACCTGGTGCAAAAGTTGAAAAAATAATGTCAGAATTGTCTGAAAAAGGATTAACTCCTGAAGAGTGGGGTGGTGATACACCTTTTGTAAAAATTTCAGCTCTAAAAAATGAAAATATTGAAGCATTATTAGAGATGATTATTTTAATATCTGAAGTAAGAGAATTGAAAGCGAATCCAAATAAAAAAGCTAGAGGGAATGTCATTGAAGCTAGATTAGATAAAGGTAGAGGACCATTAGCAACAATGATAGTAGAAAATGGAACATTATCTGTTGGTGATTTTATAGCTGTAGGAAATACCTATGGAAAAATAAGAATTATGAATAATCATTTGGGTGAAATTATTAAAAAGGCAGAACCATCAACTCCTGTAGAGATTACGGGATTAAACGAAGTCCCTTATGCTGGAGATAAATTTATGGTTTTTGATGATGAAAAAACTACCAAGCAAATCGCATCAGATCGTAAATCAAGAATGAGAGAGTTAGAACTCAAAAAGAAAGCTAAAAGTTCATTAGATATGCTTCTTGGAGATATAGAATCATCTGAAAAAGAATTAAATCTTTTGATAAAGGCTAATGTTAATGGTTCAATAGAAGCACTTAAAGGTCTTCTAGAAAAAATAGATTTTGAGGGATTTCATGTAAATATTATTAGAGCTGATGTGGGTGCTATTTCAGAAAACGATGTAAGCTTAGCAAGCGCTGCTAATGCAATAGTAATAGGATTCAATGTTAGACCAACTTCAAATGTTAAAAATTTAGCTAATACTGAAGGAGTCGAGATAAGATTATACTCAATAATTTATAGAGTTCAAGAAGATATAGAAAATGCAATTAAAGGTATGCTAAAGCCTAGATTTGAAGAGGTTGTTATTGGTCAAGCTGAAGTAAGAGAAACCTACAAAATATCTAAAATAGGTACAATTGCTGGCTGTTATGTAACTGATGGCGTAATTCAAAAAAACTCAATGGCTAGAGTTTTAAGAGAAGGTTTAGTAATTTATGAAGGAAGACTAGGTTCATTAAAACGTTTTAAAGATGATGTTAAGGAAGTAAAACAAAATTTAGAGTGTGGTTTAAGTATTGAAAATTTTAATGATATTAAAGTTGGAGATATTATAGAAATTTCTACTCAAAAAAGAATTGAGGTAAAATAATGCCGAACATATCGATTGAGAGATTATCTAGCTTGATTCATAAAGAGTTAGTTAAAATAATTAACTCAGAATTGTATATTAAAGAATTGAACTATATAAATTTAACTGAGGTAAGATTGACAAAAGACCTATCTTACGCAACTATTTTTTTTACTGTATTATCTGAAGAAAAAAATGATATAGAAAAATATAAAAAAGTATTATCAAGTTATCAAAAACAGATAAGATTTAAACTTGCAGGCAAAATAAAAAACATTAGGAAAATTCCGGAGCTGCATTTTAAATACGATGATGCATTAGCATATGGTAATCATATTGAAAAATTACTAAAGACAATAAAGTAACAGACGTTGCTTTATTTTTAAATTATAGGTGATAAAGTGATTGCAAAAGTTGTGATTGATATAGATCATTATAAATTAAACAAAACATATGACTATAAAATACCAAGTAGTTTAAAAGAGAACCTTAAAGTTGGCATGAGGATTTTTGTACCTTTTCAAAAAAAAGTAAGGTCGGGAATAGTAATAAATATAGATAATTTTTCAAAGCAAAAAAACATTAAAAACATTCTAGAAATTGACATTATGAAACCCCTGCTAAATAAAAATGATCTTGAGCGAATAGATTTTATGAGAAAAAGTTATGCTATGAATTATTATGAGGCAATTAAATTATACATGCCAAATATTTTTAAGATTAAATACAAAACTAAAATAATTAAAATCAAAGATAATGAACTCACAGAAAAATTTAAAGAATTTTTTAATAAAGATAGAATATGGGTTTTAAAAAAAAGCCAAAAAGAATTTCTTCCAAGATTAAATTACATTCAACAAAAGGGCTATATAAAGATAAAAGAAGAAATTGTAAAAAACTCGAATTTAATTAAATATAATGAAGTTTTCAAAATAGATACAAATAATCATGAAGAGGCCGATGAAAACAAAATAGGATTTGAAATAGTTGGTAGTTTATACAGTAATATAGATTTAATAAAGCAAAAAATAGAGAGTAATATAAAAAAAAATCAATCAACTTTGATCATAGTTCCCGAAAAAAATATGATTAAGAAAATATCTGAAATGTTAAATTTAGAATATATTCAGTATCATAGCAAATTAAGTGAATCAAAAAAAATTGAAACTGAAATACTCCTTAATAATAGAACATCACTAATTATAGGCACCAAATCTTCAATAATGCTAAAAATAAAGTATTTAAAATCAATTTTTCTTTTTTATTGCGGCCATAATTCCTATGATTATATTGGAGGACATGATTTTAACATATATGAAGTTATTGAAAAATTTTATAGTAGAAAAGAACGTTATTATCATTCAATCGCGCCATCATTAAAAAATCTCGATCTATTAAAATTTAAAAATAACTATGAAAAGCCAGATGTAAAATTTATTTCTATGAGAAAAGAATTAATAGAAGGAAATAGAAATATATTATCTAGGGAACTTCTTAAAAATATTCACGAGGCATTAAATAATAACAAAAAAGTTATTCTCTTCTATCCAAAAAAAGGTTTTATGTCATTTAATATGTGTAGGATGTGTGGTGAAGTAAGTAAATGTAGTGATTGCTCAATGACTTTAAAAGTTTTAAAGAATAAAAAGTTATATTGTGATAAATGTAAAATAGAGTATTTGAATCCTAAAAGATGTTCAAATGGTCACCAAGGATACTTAAAACCGGTTGGTTTAGGATTGGAATATGTAAAAGAAAAAATTGAAGAAATGTTTATTGAAAAAAATGTCGTTTTGATAGACAAAGATACTAAGAAGAAAAATATAGAATACGATATTTTATTAGGAACTCAAGTTGTTAATCAATTTTTAGACGATGATATAGGATTAGCAGCAATAATCTTGTCAGATATTTTGTGGAATCAAAAAGGCTACGATACAAATGAAAGAGCATACCAAACTATATTATCAATGACAAATTTATTCTCTAAAAGAAAATATAGAACGTATATTCAAACATATCAAATCGACCATGATGTCATAAAAGCTATATATAATCCAAATGAATTTATAAAAAATGAAAAATTTAAGAGAAAACTAGCTTTAAATCCACCCTACAGTAAGTTGTATGAAATCCACATATCTACAAAGCATTACCTACAAGGATATAGAAAAGCATTATCTATTATTGATTATTTTAGAAATAATAATATCACAATAATAGGTCCAATTTCTGATAAAAGTGATGATTTTTTTATTTTGAGTGTAAAATTAGAGCATAAACATAGTAAAATATTTTATGAGTGGATGTTTATGAATGATTTTTATATTAAGAGAGTGTGAAAATGAAAATAATATTCATGGGTACACCGGAATTTTCGGTCAATATTCTTAAAGAATTATATAGGCATCATGATATTCTTGCGGTTGTAACAAAGCCTGATAACCCATTTTTAAAGTCAACAAAAAATCAATCACCGGTAAAAAAATTTGCTATTGAAAATAGGATTAAAATTTTTCAACCCATAAAGCTAAAAGAAATATCTGCGGAACTTATGGAATTAAATTGTGATTTATATCTTACAGCAGCATATGGAAATTTTTTACCAAAAATAATTTTAGATCATAAACCTGCAATAAATATTCATGCTTCATTGCTACCTAAATATAGAGGCGGTTCACCGATTCAATACGCTCTCAGAAATGGAGATAAGACAACAGGGATATCAATAATACATATGATAAAAAAGATGGATGCTGGAAATGTAATCAAAATGGAGAAAATTAAAGTAGATAAATACGATACATACACGTCACTATCAATAAAATTAAGTAATTTAGCATCTAAAATGATAATAAAATTATTAGAAAAGTTTGGAACAAATTTACCTCTAGGAGTTGAGCAATTAAAAGCTGATGTGACTTATGCTAAAAACTTAACTCGTGATGATGAATTTCTATCTTTTGATCAAAAATATTTAGAATTCGATCAACAACTCCGTTCTCTCTTAGATAAACCGGGTGGATATTTTGATTTTAAAAATCAAGTTGTAAAGATTTTTGAAATAAAAAAAAGTGATATAATTAGTGATGTAAGACCAGGAACAATAATTAGTACAAAGAAAAATTTGACAATTAAGATAAAAGATTCTTGCATTGATATATTAAAAATCCAGTTATCAGGAAAAAAAGTAATGAAAATTCAAGATTTTTTAAATGGACAAAGTATTTTTGTCAAGGGAGATATTATAGGAGATTTGAAATGAAAAAAATAGTTTATACTCGCGAAGAAATGTTAAAACTTAATAAAGATTCACTTTTGTCTAGAGGAGTGACTATTGAATCTATTGCTGAGATAGCTTTTCATCAACAAAAAAGATATAGTTCTGAAATCACTTTTGATTTGTGTGTTGAAAGTGTGGAAAAGATTTTATCACTAAGAGATATATTTCATCATGTCCAATTATCAATTGAAATTGATAAAATAGCTGAAAAAGGACTTTTTGAAGGCCCAATTCAAGATGTGATTTCCGAGGATTTAGGTTTATTTGGAATCGATGAAACATTAGGTTTAGACGTTGCAGGCACGTATGGGACTATAGGTCAAACTAATTTTGGAGATATTGATGTAAATAAATCCGGAATTGTTAAAGTGTTAAACGATGAAGGAAAAAAAACAGGAGTATGTCATACATTTTTGGATGATATTGTCGGCGCTATAGCAGCCGCAGCATCCACTAGAGTTGCACAAGTTTTAAATGAATATGATGCAAAAAATAATGATAAAGGCACAACAATATTTGACTTGATGGAGGAGTGAATTGCAAAAAAAAAGAAATAATATTAAAAGTGTGGGTACAAGAATATTTTCAAAGTTTTTTGGTTTTGAAGAGGGCGTTGATATAACTAATGATACCTCTCTATTAGTAAGAAGAAACATTGTTATAAAAAACATTATTTTTATGTCAAATGTTGTGTACTCATTAATTTTAATTTTTTTATCTCTATCAACTCAGGGAGTTTCAGATTGGGTAGTTACTGTTTTGGCTTTTCCAATAACGTTTATGATTAATCAAATTTTGGTAAAACTTATAAATCTTGACAAAAATGATAAAACTAAACAATATGTTGCTATGTATGTAGCAGGCTTTTATATCTTTTTTTCATCCATTTTAATTTATGCAAGATTATATACTGTTGATTATTATGAAACTGCCTCTTATATTATAATTTTCTATTCAGTGGTCGTCATATCTTTATATCAAGACAAAAGACTTTTATCTTCAAGTTTTTTATCAATGGTTTTACTATTGACGGTAATTCATTTATTATGGACTTATAATCTTCAAGAAGCAGCTTCAGGATATACAATAGTTACTTTTATTCCTGTTCTAATAAATTCAAGTTCATTTCAAGATATTCTTCTAAGAACAATTCTATTTGTATTATTTTATTTTGTAGTATATTCAATTGTCTCTATGGGACAATATATGCAGATTGAAAGGAAAGATGAACTTATCAGAAGAAGACAAGTTCAAAAAGACTTTTCACTAATTGTCAAAGATTTATTTTCTGTTGTTTTTTCAAAATCTGATAGACTATTAGATAGCAGACACGCCTATCAAGTAAAAGAGTTTAGTATGAAATTAGCTAAAGATATTGGATTACAAGAAAATTTAGTTAATGAACTAGGTGATTATTCTACAATTCATTTAAAATTTGAAGAAATTAAAGATTTGGTAAGTAAAGATGATATTTCGGAGTCAAATTATCAGTTATTAAAAGAAAAAACTAAGTTAGGATCAAATATTGCAAAAAGACTTCAGCTATCACAAAAATGTGAAGATATAATTAGAGCTCAAACTGTTGATGCTTGTAATGAAAAATTCATTAACGAAATGGTATTAATCCAACCTGAATTGATATCGCAAGTGATTTTAATGAGTGATATATATTTGACTTTAAGAGCCATAAGATCATATAAAAGGCCACTGAGTCACTCAAATTCAATAAATTTAATCGAATCAAATCTAAGTGTTTTTTTTGAAAGACGAGTAGTTGATAGATTCATAAAATTTTCAGATGATTATGACAAGATGTATTTGAACTTATAAAAGAATGAAATATTTAAAGAATTAGTACAAACAAAAATATAAAAAAAAGAGGATATCATGGTAAAACTATTTACAAGCGAATCAGTAACTGAAGGCCATCCAGATAAGATTTGTGATCAAATCTCTGATGCAATATTAGACGCTCATTTAGAAAAAGATCCATATAGTAGAGTGGCATGCGAGGTTGCTGTCTCATCGGATTACGTTTTAGTTTTTGGAGAAATTACATCTAAAGCAAAAATTGATATAGAAAAAGTAGTTAGAAATACTATCAGAGATATAGGATATGTTGATGAAAAAATAGGATTTCATTATTTAAAAGCTAAAGTAGATATTAGAATAAATAAACAATCCTTGGATATTTCAAATAGTATTGTTAAACCTAATTTTGAAATTGGAGCTGGCGATCAAGGAATCATGTTTGGTTATGCTAACAGTGAAACTAAGGAATTTATGCCTTTATCAATTGCTTTAGCTAATAAACTTTCAAAACGACTCTCAGATGTAAGAAAAAATAATATAATTGAAGGATTATATCCTGATGGTAAAACCCAAGTAACAATTGCATATGAAAATAATAATATTAGTTATATAGACAAGGTTGTAGTTTCTGTGCATCACAAACCGATGTGGTCTCAAAAAGAGTTAAAAAATATGGTTATAGAAAATGTTATAAAACCTATCTTGAAAGACTACGACCTTAGCAAAACAGAATACTTAATAAATCCATCAGGTCTATTCTTAAAAGGTGGACCTAATGCTGACGCGGGATTAACTGGTAGAAAAATAATTGTAGATACATATGGAGGATTTGCTAGACATGGAGGGGGTGCATTTTCAGGTAAAGATCCAACGAAAGTAGATCGTAGTGGTGCATATATGGCAAGGTATATAGCAAAAAATATTGTTGCATCAGGTGTTGCTGATGAGTGTGAAATTGAATTAGCTTATGCAATTGGATTAACTGAACCTGTTAGCTTATATGTTGATTGTAAAAACACTGAAAAAGTAGATTTAGAAATAATTACAGATGCGATTAAAGAAACGTTTAATTTAACTCCTAAGGGTATAATTGAAAAATTTAATATGTTGAGACCGATTTATTTAGAGACTGCTTCTTTTGGTCATTTTGGTCATGAAAGTTATCCTTGGGAAAGTCTTGATAAAGTTGATAAATTAAGACGTTTAATATATAATTAATTATAGGGTTAATATGGATAAAAAATTTCTCGAAATAGAAGAAAAAAGAAAAAAATTTTACGAAAAATATCAAGTGCAGTTTAAAAAAGGATTAATTATTGGAATTCCTATTTTAATTGGTGTAATTGCATTGTTTTTTATTTTAGACACTAATCCTGCAGTCTTTATTATTGGATTTATATTAATGATTTGGCCAGGTACTTTTATGATTAAAGCTTACAATATTGCACATAAATATAAAGATCTAATTAAAAATGATTTTATTAAATTGATACTTGAAGATAAATTCGAAGATACTCACTATGATAGACACGGTTCAATAAGTCAGTCACTAATAGATTCAACAGGAATGGTGAAAAGACCAGATAAATTTAGTGGAGAAGATTATATAAGAGGTAAAATCGGATCTGTATCCTTTGAAGCAAGTGATGTTACTTTGAGGGAAAGACAAGAACATGTTGATTCAGAGGGAAGAAGAACAGTAACTTATCCAGTCTATTTTAAGGGGAGATGGTATGTTCTGAATTTTCCTAAGAAATTAAAAGGTACAATTAAAGTTGGAGAAAGTTATCCAGTAAATAGACGAGGTTTAGAAAAGTTTGAGACTGAGAGCATAATGTTTAATAAGAAATTTAGATCTTTTACATCAGATAAACAGTTTGCGTTCTATATGTTGAATCCTCTAATAATAGAGAACCTACTAAAACTCGAAAGAAAAAAAGGTGGATCAATATACTTTTATTATTCCGGAAATCAACTTCATATAGGAGTTAATGATCGAAAAGATTATCTTGAAATGAAAATTAGCACACCAATTAATGAAAGTACAATTAAAGATTTCGAGCAAGATTTTGATATTATCCCAGCAATAATAAGAGATTTAAAATTAAATTCAAGTAAATTTAAAAAATTAGAAGAATAAGGAGAAAAAAATGGAAATATTATTAATATTACTTGTTGTATTAGCAATACTTGGGTTGTGGTATATAACAACATTAAACGGCTTCAGAAGGATGTTGATCAAAATTGATGAAGCTGAGTCAAGCATAGATGTAGCGTTAACTCAAAGGTTTGATACTTTGAATAAAATGTTTAAGCTTGCAAAAGGTTACATGAAATATGAAAAAGGTACTCTTGAGGGAATCGTCAAATTAAGACAACCTGGTCACTCTGCAGATATTAAAGATAAAGAAAAATTTGCTAACGAGGTAAGCAAAGGGATTCAAGCATTAAATGTAGTTGTTGAAAATTATCCTGATTTAAAAGCCTCAACAAATATTGGTAAAGTTCAAGATGCATCTCTTGAGATTGAAGAAAATTTACAAGCTTCAAGAAGACTATATAATTCTAATGTATCTTATTATAATCAAAGTATAGTCGTTTTTCCAGGGAATATCGTTGCTAATATGAAACAATTTAAAAAAAGAGACTTTTTCGAGGCAGATCCCGCAAAAAGACAAGACGTTGACTTTGAATTTTAAAAAGCGCATAAGCGCTTTTTTTTATATTTTTACACAAAGAATAAATAGCTTTTAGAATTTGAAAAAGGATTAATAATATAGTATCATAATTAAGTAATAGAAAGGTTATTCAAATGTTTAAAAAGTGGTTTGACCCATCAAAAAAGTTTATAAAAAGAGCAAAAATTATTGCAAATAAGATTATCGAATTAGAATCATCAATGGCTAGTTTAAAAGATCAAGATTTCAAGATTAAAACATTAGAATTTAAAGAAATGATAAAATCTGGTCATGATATAAACGATTTGATTGTGCCTGCTTTTTCTCTTGTAAGAGAGGCCTCAAAAAGAGTTACTGGTATGACACCTTATTATGTCCAAATATTAGGTGCAATATCAATATTTGAAGGCAATATTGCTGAAATGAAAACCGGGGAAGGAAAAACACTTACTGCGGTTATGCCAGCTTATCTAGCTTCATTACTTGATGAAGGTGTTCACATAGTTACTGTCAATGATTACTTAGCTAATAGAGAGGCAAATGGAGAGATTGGTGACCTTTTTAGATTTTTGGGATTAACTGTTGGATTAAATAAAAGAGGAATTAGTCAATCAGAAAAACAAGAAGCATACGCTTCAGATATTATGTACACAACTAATAGTGAATTAGGATTTGATTATCTTAGAGATAACATGGCAATATATAAAAAAAATATTGTAGCTCAAAGAGGACTAAATTACGCAATTATTGATGAGATTGATTCAATCTTGATAGATGAAGCAAGAACTCCACTAATTATTTCAGGAGGATCAAAAAATAATAATAGTTCATATCAGGCTGCAGATAGATTCGTTAAGTCATTAAATGATGAAGATTATGAAATTGATATTGAATCTAAATCAATTGAGCTTACCGTTTCCGGCATGGTTAAAGCAGAGAAAATATTTAAAGTAGAAAACCTTTATGATATTAAGTATGTTTCATTAGTTCATCATATAAATAATGCTCTTCGAGCAAACTACATAATGTCTAAAGATGTAGAATATGTAGTCGAAGAAAATCAAGTATTGATTGTTGATCAATTTACCGGGAGAATTTTAAGAGGAAGGCAATTTAGCCAAGGCCTTCATCAAGCACTAGAAGCAAAAGAAAAAGTTTCTATAAAAAAAGAAACAATTACCGTCGCTACGATTACTTATCAGAATTTTTTTAGAATGTATAAAAAATTATCTGGAATGACAGGTACAGCAAAAACTGAAGAAGAAGAATTTAGAGATTTATATAACATGGACGTGATTTGTATTCCAACGAATGAACCGCTTATAAGAAAAGATTTGCCAGACTACTTGTTTGCGACCGAAGAAGCAAAATTTAATGCATTAGTAAATGAGGTTGAAAAGAGACACTCTAATGGACAACCTATATTAATTGGAACAATTGCGGTAGAAACAAGTGAAATTTTAAGTTTAAAACTAAAAAAGAGAAGAATTCCACATGAAATTTTAAATGCAAAAAATCATCAGAGAGAGGCCGAGATCATTGCAAAAGCAGGTCAATCAGGGTCAGTTACCATAGCTACAAACATGGCAGGGAGAGGAACAGATATAAAATTAGGAGATGGTGTAGTTGATTTAGGTGGACTCGCAGTTATTGGATCAGAAAGACACGAATCTAGAAGAATTGATAACCAATTAAGAGGGAGAAGTGGAAGACAAGGTGATCCTGGGTATTCAAGATTTTATATTTCTGGTGAAGACGAATTATTGGTAAGATTTGGAGGAGATTCTTTCAAACAACAATTAATGATGATTGAGAAGTTAAACTCTGGTTCTGGGGAACCTTTATCATCAAAGATTTTTACAAGATTTGTTGAGGGAGCTCAAAAAAGGATTGAAGGAAATAATTTTGATGCTAGAAAAAATGTATTAAAGTACGATGATGTTCTAAGAAAACAAAGAGAAGTTATTTATAGAGAGAGAAGAGATGTTTTGCTTTTGGAATCAGTTGAAGACAAAATCGATCAAGCTCTCGAAAACACAATTAATCTAGAATTTGATCTTGGTTTATTAAATAATAATGAAATAAGTTTTATTGATATATTTAATCAGTTTACTAAAAATTATTTAAATAAAAATTTTATTGAAGAAGAAAATTTTGATGAATTAACATTACAAGAAAAGATCGAATATACTAAAAATCTTTGTTTAAGAGAAATTTCAAATAAAAAAAATGAAACACCAGCTCAAGTCTATAATGAATTTTTAAAAGTTATTATGTTAAGAGTCATCGATGTGCATTGGACTAATCACATTGACACAATGAGTGAATTAAGACAAGGTGTTACACTTCAACCATATGGCCAAATGAATCCTCTAGTGATATATCAAAAAGAGGGATTAAATCTTTTTAAAAATTTATCA
>JAAZUY010000045.1 GCA_018623895.1 bacterium
AAATTTTATTGATGAATTTTATAATATTCATGGTTTTAGATTCGATAATGTCGACTATGATGAAGATCTTGAAATTGAAAATTATGACCTAAAGGGATTAAACATAATTATGTAAAAAAAAAGTCTTTTAAAAAAGACTTTTTTTATATGATATACTAATTAAATAGAGGTAATAATATTGAAAAAGATAGTTATAATAATTTTAAATTTAATTTTCTTTATTAGCATTTCATCACCTGCAGTAAATGCTGATGAAACCAAAAAAGAAAATGTGATGAATTATTCGGAAAACACAATAATTGATGGTGTAGAACCCACGTTAGAACAAAGTGCACCATTAATAGGATATGAGTCATTTACAAATTTGGTCATATTTATAAGATATGCCGATGAAGCAAATTACTCAGCACCCTATGGGTCTAGTTATTATGAAAATCTCTTTAACGATCTTGGACCTGACGCTGCTTCAGTTAGAGATTATTATCGTGAAGCCTCTTATGAACAGTTAGATATTTATTCAAAGCTTTTTTATAATGATCAAAACAAAATAATTTATTACACGGATATAAATGAACGTTCTTATTATGAGCCATACTCTGATAGTAACCCAAATGGGTACTCAGATAGTAATAGAGATGTTAGAGAACATCGAATGTTGGGAAGAGCAGTTAATTTTATAGATGAAAATAATTTAGTAGAAGATTCAGTTGATCTTGATGTAAATCAAGATGGAGATATAGATTCATTAACTTTTATGATTAGTGGAGAGGATAATGGATGGAGTTCTCTTTTCTGGCCACATAAATGGGCAATGTATACTGATTACGGTACAAATGATGCACCTTCGATTAATGGTAAATTTGCATACACCTTTACATTCAACTTGTTAGGTTTTAGTCAAGATTACAGTGTTCAGACTAGTGTAGGGATATTAGCTCACGAAACTTTTCATCTTTTGGGTGCACCTGACTTATACTCATATAATAATTTTTCTTACATGGATTTCGCAGGTCCATGGTCTTTAATGGATGCTAATCAAACTATATTGCCTCATATGCTTGGATATATGAAATATAAATACGGTGGATGGATTGATGAAGTTACTACAATTACAACTTCTGGAAACTACACGTTGTACCCATCAATGGATAGCCCTGAAAATCTACTCAGATTTGACACGGGTTATTCGAATGAATACTTATATATGGAGTACAGAGTTAAAGAGGGTGTCTACGAATCAACACTTCCTGCAGAAGGGTTATTATTGTATAGGGTTGATGAAGATTATGTTGGAAATGAAAGTGGTTATAGTGCTACAGATTATGGAGAAGGAATTTGTGAAGTTTTTGTTTTTAGACCTAACATTGGTGTAACAGAGGAGCCAATTGGTTTTCCTCTCGAAACAAATACATCAAGTATTGCAGGGAACTTATATTTAGCTGCGCTTTCTAATAACAATACTTATGATTCTGCAAATACCGATGATTCATTTTTGTTATTTCATAGTGACGGGAGTTTAATGAACATAACAATTGAAAACGTAACTGAAATTGGAGGATATATCAATTTTGATGTCAAGATAACAGCAAATTTACAAGGTCTCAAATTACAAATTGACGGTGAAGATATTGATAATAATACATATTTTTTTGATGATCCTAGATTGACATATGAAAGTACTCTAATAAATGGTGATGGTTATGATATTTATGTATCTTTAGATAATGATCCAGCAGATCTTAATGATGAAATTTATGACGGCCAAATCTTCTTAAACAATGAAGTAGAATCTGTTCATTTATTAGTGATGCAGGATGGATTGGAATTAGGAAGAAAAGAAATAAAACTTAAGTATGTAAATGATATAGAGACAAATCATAATCCATACGGTAACATGGTTACAATGAAATGGATTATTCCAAAAATGACAAATCTCTTAAATGTTGAAGTAATGTTTGGTGAATTTGAGACAGAAGAAGGATATGATTATTTTTATATTCAATACAATGGTGGGTTAGAAAGATATGATGATCGTGATTTAAATAATCAGACGTTAAAATTAGAAAATTTAAATACTAGTATAATATTTCAATTTATTTCAGATGAATATCTTGATGATTATTTTGGTGTTTTGGCAACTCTGAATTTTGATTTTGTTTTAGATTTAAGTCCAGAAGAGGCCGTTTCTCTGAATGGACCAACAGAAATTAGTTTAAGATATGGTGAAAGTTATTTTGATGAAGGACTTATTTATGAACTTGGATATGAAAATTTATACACTATTGACGTTGAACAAAATTTAGATACACTAGTTTCAGGTTCATATAATTATTCATACTTAATTTATTTAAATGATGTCTTGGTTCATACGATAACTAGAATTATTGTCGTTAGAGAAAAAGTCGAACTAGGATTTGATTACATTGAGGACTTTGAATTAGAGTTAAACGATCGAATTGAAATGTTTGACATTGAAGAATATATTTTTAATCCAAGATTCAATGGAGACAACTATACTATTAGTGTTGAAGGTGAACTTAAATTAGAAGTTGGACAATATGAATTAACAGTAAAAATTGAAGATAATCTCGGTGATTCTTCAGAACAGACCTTTACAATTACAGTTATCGATAGTACAAGCCCAATTGTAATTCTTGAAGCGGGATTGGACACAATTTTTATAGGTCAAGATCATTCTGACAATGGTGTTCAAGTTTTTGATTATTCTGAAACGAATATCACTGTATATAGTACTGTGGATAGTTCTCAAATGGGTTCATATTCAATAACATATATTGTTGAAGATGCTGAAGGTAACTTGTCTGAAATAATAAGATACGTAAATGTTATTTCAAGTAACAAAATGGTTTTTGAAATTGAGAGTGGAATTACAACTTACAATGTAGGTCAAAAAGTTAAAATGCCAGAGTGTAATGCTTTCTTTGACAATGATTTTTTCGAATGCGAAGTGGATTCGTCTAACCTTGATAATCTTGTATCAGGAGATTATAAAATAAGATACCATATTTCACACAATGGAGTGGGTTACGAAAAAATTATTTACGTATTCATCTTGCCAGAACAACCGGATCAAAGCTCTGAGTTGTATTTGCCTAGAAAAGAGGGTGAGTGGATATGAAAAAATTATTTATTCTTATAGTGTTTGTGTTTTTTCTTGTAGGATGCAATAACCAGCCAACACCAGTTTTAAATCCTGGAGTAGATACAATCGAAGTCGGTAATGGTTGGAGTGATGCAGGTGCTAGGCTACGAGTGGGTTATGATTATTATCCAATGAGCACCTCGGATGTAGTTGACATTAATACAATAGGCTTTTATGACATTTTATATACAGTGGTTTATGAAGAAATAGAATACTTTATCACGAGAAGGGTTGCAGTTGTAGAAAAAAAATCATTTAATGCAGAAATTTTGCCAGGTGTAGATACATTGTTAGTTGGTGAAGAATGGTTTGATGCTGGAGTTAATGCACCTTTTGGTTCAGAGATCACCATAAATTCAGAGGTTGATACTTCTAAACCAGGCACATATATAGTAGAGTATATTATCTCGCATGAAGGAAAAGAAGTAGTTTTATACAGATATGTTAATGTAATTTAAAAACAATAAAACAGGATAAATCGAATGAAAAACATACTTATAGGTATCACATATGCTTCAATATTCGGATTGACTTTTATGTTCACAAAAGTTGGAATTTCTTATGCAGAGCCAATAAGTATATTAGCTTTTAGATTTTCTTTCGCTTTTTTTGGTGTTTTAATCTTATATTTATTAAAAATAATAAAAGTTCGAATGAGAATAATATTTAACAAAAACATGTTATATTTGATTTTAATGCAACCAATTTTGGGTTTTTCATTTGAAATAGTTGGCATACAGTATGTTAAATCATTTGAAGCAGGCATCTTTGTTGCTACAATCCCTATAATTGTTGCTGTTGTATCGAATTTGTTTTTAAATGAAAAACCAAATTTTAGACAAATTATATATATTTTTCTTGGTTTTTTTGGAGTAATATACATACAATATATGAACTATTCAGGTGAGCTATCTTTTTCTATTTTTGGATCAGCACTGATTTTTGTATCTGTTTTTTGTGCAGCAATGTTTAATATTTTTTCTAGAAAGGTTTCAAAGTTGATGTATCCTTCAGAGATAACATTTTTGATGATGTTAATTGGATTTATTTTTTTTATGAGCTGGTATCTAATTTCACTTCTGTTATCAAATAATATTAATGACTTTTTTCTTCCATTTAAGAATATTAATTCAACTTTAGCAATTCTTTACCTAGGATTTATTGCAAGTATATTGGGATTCTTTCTAGTTAATCACAATCTAAAACATTTTCCAGCACATGTATCGTCGATTTTTGCAAATATAGCAACAATAGTTTCAATTCTTGCGGGTGTTATTTTTCTTGGTGAGAGGATTTATCTTCACCATATAATCGGCAGCATTATGATAATGATAGGTGTTTACGGAGTCGTTTCTAATAATAAAAATAGAAATATTGCACAATAATTTGATATTCATATATATATAGAAAACATTAATTGTTTGATATGATATAATTTTAAATAGAGGTAAAACATGTCAAAAGTGTTGGTGAGTATATTCGGTTCAACTGGAGA
>JAAZUY010000046.1 GCA_018623895.1 bacterium
AGTTTATATGTTGTTGTAGATAGAGTGATAAGCGATTCAAAAGACAGATCTAGAATCTACGATGCACTTGAAATATGTACAAAACTTGCTGACGGAAAAGCGCTAGTTGATATTGAGGGCAGTAAAATGAATTTCTCACAAAAATATTCTTGCAAAAACTCATCTTTTTCTATCCCAGTTTTAGAACCCAGGTTATTTTCTTTCAACACCCCAATAGGCGCATGCCCATCGTGTAACGGTTTAGGCCAAAAACTATATGTATCTGAGAATCTTGTTTTAGATTTAAACAAACCTATTTTTGAGGGAGGTATAATTCCATATAAAAATAATAATGTAGATAATTTATACTCTCAAATATTAAATAAAGTTTGTAAAGAAAATAATATACCAACCCACATTTCCATGGAAGAATTATCTAGAGATGAACTAAACATCATTCTCTACGGAACAAAGAAACAAATAAAATTCGACTTGATTTCTTCATCAGGAAGAAGACATGAAAAAGTAGATTCATTTGAAGGAGTAATCAACAATCTTAATAGAAGATATATTCAAACGACATCCGAGTGGATTAGAACATGGATAGAAAATTTTATGGATCAAACTGAGTGTTCTGAATGTCATGGTGCAAGACTTAATGAAAAGGCTTTGTCAGTCAAAATCAATAATATTAATATTCATGAACTAACAAGCATGTCGATAAATAAGATATTAAATTTTTTTATCAAAATAGACCTGAAACCAGAACAAAAACAGATTGGAAGATTGGCAATCGAAGAAATAAAAGCAAGACTTATGTTTCTAAAAGATGTGGGATTAGAATATTTAACATTATCTCGCTCTGCGGCAACATTATCAGGCGGAGAAGCACAAAGAATTAGACTCGCAACACAAATTGGTTCAAAATTAACAGGTGTAGTTTACGTTTTAGATGAACCATCTATAGGGCTTCATCAGAGAGATAACATGAGATTGATTAGAACGTTAAAAAAAATGAGAGATCTTGGGAATACATTGGTTGTTGTTGAACATGATCACGAAACAATGCTTGAGTCAGATTATTTAATTGATATTGGTCCTAGAGCTGGACTTGCTGGGGGCGAACTAATTGCTGCTGGAACCCCAAAAGAAGTTATGGAAAATAAAAATAGTATAACGGGGTTATATTTAAAAGGTGAGCTTTCTATAGAAACACCAAAAAAGAGAAGAAAAAGTAATGGAAAAGAATTATTTTTAGTTGGTGCTAAAGAAAATAATTTAAAAAATTTAAATATTTCTTTTCCTCTTTCAGTGTTAACTGTTGTTACAGGTGTTTCAGGTTCAGGAAAGTCTACACTTGTAAATAAAATACTTCTGAAAAGGCTTCAGAAAGAATATTATAAGATAAAAGAAAACCCTGGAATGCATGACCATTTAGAAGGCATGAGTAATATTGATAGAGTTATTGAAATATCACAATCACCGATTGGAAGAACCCCTAGAAGCAATCCTGCAACGTATACAGGTGTTTTTAATGATATAAGAGAGTTGTTTTCAACAACAATGGAAGCTAAAATGAGAGGATATAAAAAAGGAAGATTTTCTTTTAATGTAAGAGGTGGTAGATGTGAGTCATGTAATGGAGATGGAGTCAAAAAAATTTCAATGCATTTTCTTCCAGATGTTTTTGTAAAATGTGAGGTTTGTAAAGGATCAAGATATAATAATGAAACATTACAAATAAGATATAAGGGACAAAATGTATCGGATGTTTTATCGATGACAATAGAAAAAGCATTAGATTTTTTTAATCCTATACCAAAGATAAAATCAAAACTTCAAACACTTTTTGATGTTGGTCTAGGATACTTGACGCTCGGACAATCAGCAACAACTTTATCAGGCGGAGAAGCGCAAAGGGTCAAGTTAGCAAGTGAATTGTACAAGAGAATCACAGAAAAATCAATTTATATTTTAGATGAACCTACAACGGGACTACATTCTGATGATGTCAATCGTTTGATCAAAGTTATTCAAAGAATAGTAGACCAAGGTGCAACAATGATTATAATTGAACACAATCTTGATATAATTAAAAACGCTGATCACGTAATTGATTTGGGACCTGAAGGAGGAGAAAAGGGAGGATCTCTCGTCGCATCGGGAACACCCGAAAAAGTTTCGGAAAATAAAAATTCATATACAGGAAAATTTTTAAAGAGTATTTTAAGCAAAAAATAAATTTTGTTATAATGGGTTGAGGAGAAAAATGATAAAAGTTAAAAATATTGTAAAATCATTACAATTAGTTTTGATAAATAATAAAAAGACGATGAATAGGATTGTTGAAAGTGACTTACTTTCAAGACCAGGAGTAGAATTAGCTGGTTTTTTTGATTTTTTTGATTCAAAAAGAATAGTTTTAATAGGTTCAAAAGAAGCTAGTTTCCTCAATCTTTTGGACAGTGATACTCAAATTGAAAGATTAAAGGAGTTGTTACAAAACAAACCACCTTGTATAATTTTTTCGAAAAATGTAGAAATAAAAAAAGAATTCATTTCATTTGGTAATCAGTATAATGTTGCAATTTTAAAATCTGAAAATAGAACAACAGCACTATCATATATATTATATGAATATTTACATGCAAAGTTATCACCTAAAAAAACTGTTCATGGAGTTTTGGTTGATATACATGGATTAGGCACATTGATTATAGGAAAAAGTGGAATAGGGAAAAGTGAAACAGCATTAGAGTTGATTAAAAGAGGACATCTATTAATAGCAGACGACAGAATTGACTTGTTCGAGTCTTCTAAAGGCTCAATTGTAGGGTTCGCACCTGAAATTACAAAAAAGTTGATTGAAGTGAGAGGAATTGGAATCATAAATGTTGTTGAAATGTTTGGAGCTGGAGCGTTTAGAGAAGATAAAAAAATCAGATTAGTAGTTGAACTTGAAAAGTGGAATGAAGAAACGGTATATGACAGATTAGGATCAAAAAAACAATATATTAGATATTTTAATAGTGAAATACCCAAAATAGTTATTCCTGTTTTGCCAGGAAGAAACGTTGCTACATTAGTTGAAACAGCAGCGAGCAATCAAAAATTGAAATATTTAGGCTATGATGCATCGACAAAGTTCATAAGAGCAGTTACAAAAAAAGCAAAAGGAGAATAGGTTGAAAAACAAGAAAAATAATGAGATTGTTGTTTATTTAATATCGCTATTAGCATTTGCATTTTTGATTTTTATTGCAATATATTTTCAAACCACAACCCCTTACAATAAAGTGGCCTTGGATTTGGGATTTGCTAAAATTGCATGGTATGCTGTGTTCATTCTAACTGGACTGATAATTGCAGTGGTATGGTCAATACAAGAATTTAGATTAAAAGGGATAAAAGAAGATTTTCTATTTGATGCCCTATTTTGGTCTGTCCCCTTAGCAATAATAGGATCTAGAATATATTACGTTATATTTGATCCGGTCAAAGATTATAATACTATTTTAGATATATTAGATGTTACACGTGGAGGACTTTCAATACACGGAGTTGTTATAACAGTATTTGTATTTTTGATTTTTTATTCAAAGAAAAAAAATGTTAATTTTTGGTTGATAATGGACATTGTCGCTGTTGGTTTTCTACTGGGTCAAATAATTGGAAGATGGGGGAACTTTATGAACCAGGAAGCATATGGTCCAGCTATTGAGTCAACTACAATACTTAATATATTACCAACTTTTATAAAAGATCAAATGTTTATAAATGGATTTTACCACCATCCAACATTCTTATATGAGGGAATTTGGAATACTATTGGATTAATCTTGATTCTTATAATTAGACGAAAAAGAATATTTAAGGTTGGTGATCATTTTGCACTATATTTGATCTGGTATGGATTCGGAAGAGGTCTTATTATTGAACCTCTTAGAATTGGCGGGGCACAATATGATGCTTTAAGATTTTTGGGGTTACCTGTAAATGTCTATCTTTCAATAATTTTATTTTTCATTGGTGGATTATTTTTGATTTATTTTAAAAATAAATATAATCCAAATTTAGGTTTTTACAAAGACGTAAGTAGGCAAGGAAAATGAAAATAAAATTGGTGTTATTTGATTTAGACGGTACATTGATCCAATCTACAGAAATTATAATGAATTCTTTTAGAGAGACTTTTAAAAAATATTTCAATAATGTAGATGTAGAGAGCGTGATTACAGAATTCCTAGGGCAGACTCTCTCTGAGACCTTTGGTAAGTATACTAATGACAATCATGATATAAATGAGATAATAAGATTCTATAGAGAAACCTCTGAAAATATGATCAAAGAGAATTTAAAAGAATACCCAAATGCAAAAAATACACTAAATGTATTAAGACAAATGAATATAAGAATAGGAGTAGTTACTTCAAAAATGAAAGATGTGGCTATGCAACATTTAGAAAAAACAGGTTTATCAAAATATATTGAATTTATTGTCGGTTATGAAGATGTAGAAAAGCATAAACCAGACCCTGAACCAATAAATAAAGCACTTAATTATTTTAATATTAGAAATGAAAATGTAATTTATATAGGTGATCATGAAAATGATATAATTTCAGCAAAAAAAGCTAATATTTTAAGTTGTGGTGTTACATATTCTTATAGA
>JAAZUY010000047.1 GCA_018623895.1 bacterium
AATCCATCGTTCCAATCGGCATCCATTAATTTAACATAACCATTACTACCAGTATTATTTAAAGCTACAATATGTTGGATTAGAATGTGCTCTAAAATAGTTCCTTTGTATTCAGTAAAGCTTTTTAAAGCGACGTTATCATTCTTTTGAGAATAATGTGTAAATTTATCTTCAAAATAGGCTTGTTCTCTCAACAAAATTCTACTATTTCCAGTCTCTTGAATATACATATTCAGAGTAATAAGAGGCCATGCACCATGATCAGACCACACTCTTGCAATCTTATTTCTATCAGCAATAAAAGCTCCAATTTTTTCCCCTATAATAGTTGCGTTTGAACCATCAATTCTTACTCCCTTAAAATACTCAAATATCATTTCTTCAACATTTGGATTATGATACATATTAAGAGCAATAAGATCTTGCCATAAATCTCTCCAACCTCTTCCACCTTTACCATAATCATGATGAGGTAAATAAGAATTTCCCATCACCCTTCTGTATGTGGGTTGCAAAGATACATCTTCCAGTCTCATTGATATATCATTTGATATCAATTTAAATGAGAGATTCGAAATAAATTTTTGTAAAAATTTTTCGCTTTTATTCAATTCATCGTAAAATTTTTCTTCTGATGCAAATTTACTAAGTATATCTTTAACTATAATTTCTTTCTCAGAGACACCTATCATTAAATAAAAAGTTGTTCTTTCATTAGGTTTAAGTTCAAATTCTTTGTAAGAGATAGCACCCATTGTTTCATATCCAGATGAAAATTTCTTATTGGTAAAATTTTTTGTTCCATTCGGGAAAATTATTGATCCTCCAGAGACAAAATCATCTAAATGAGGTATGATTCCCTCAACCTTCTGATCGTTGTTTTCAAATATAACATAATAATTCTTTTCATTAACCACATGTCCGGATTCGTTAAAATTAAGTGATGGTTTCAGAATTACTCCATTATCTAAAATTTCAGTATGGTTAAGCAACGATGTAACATGTCGATGATCTCTCAAATTTTCTGCACTTCTTGCAAATAGTTTTACTGAGGATAATGCACTAATTCTGATTTTTTTTTCTGAAACGTTTTTAAGATCAATTTTATGTAATTCTATGTTTTCATTTAAAACGAGAAAAGAGGTAGTATCTAAAGAAAAAGTATCATATGTTCTTCTAACCCTTTGATAAGCATTTCCCGTTTCATATTCATATTCCTGATTAATCTGATGTTTCAGTAGTGCATTCAAGTCATATCTTTTATCATCAACATAAAACATCACATTTCTTGATGAAGTTGGACCGTATAAAGAATTTTCAGAACAAGGTTCGAGCAAATAATGGTCATGGTCCAGGGCAATGTGGCCTGTAAAAAAAGGAGTCAAAAAAGACTTCATTCCTTTATTGTTAAACATGGGAAAGTAATATCCATAATTTTTTGACAACTTATCAATTTTTTTCATTACTTTTCTCCGAATAAAAATTTAACCAAAAATATTATAAAACGTTTACATTGTTTTGTAAAGAGCCTCGCACAAATTAATTTATGCCCTTAAACCCTTGCGCGCTTTAATTTTTTTATTATGAATGCTACACCCAAACCTACCACAAAAGAAGATATTAAAAATACAGTAACTCTTCTAATTATTTCTTCTCTAAAGTTTGATTCAATGTTCAATAATTCTTCAATCCTCTGCAAAGTATAACCTTCAATCACGTCAGATTCATTAAATGATGTATTAACTTCTAATATATTCGAAAAAATTAGTTCATTATCATAGTCATACAAATAAAATGTTAATTTTTTTTCACTTTCAAATAAAATTGTGTAAAAGTAAAAGCCGATTTTTTCAATCCCAAAACTTACTGAAATATCTTTATATTCACTTTCTTGATTTGTATCATAAAAAACTTCATTGTCTGTACCAATTATTACTAAATTTGTTTGATCGTTTGGATCATTTAAATCATCAGAATGAACTACATTTGATATTGGAAATAAAAAGAAACCCAACTGATGAATTTCACTATCATTAGATATAGATTCTGAATGGATTATTTGAATTTTGAAATCCTTAGTTTCTATTTCATCAAGAATTTCTAATCTTGAAGACGAAAATTTTACAAAATCCTTTGCATCTTTATTTTCACTGGTCTCTGAGACTAGATTTAGATACGATTCATTGGTTAGTTTATTAGTTACTTCAAATAGAGTTATGTAATACATAAAAGCCAACATCAAAATATTAATAAAACTATAGAAAAGTATAAATTTTTTCATTTTTTTATTATCCCATTTTTATCATAGATTTTTTTTGCTGAGCCCAATAAATGAATTTCTCCTTGATCATAAAATAACCCTCCGTCGTCAGGTATTGAATATATATCTTTAGGTTTCTCTTTCCATACTTTTCTAATTGCTTTTTTTTGTTGAATTTTTCTTCTATAATGAACAGAAAAATCAAAATCCTTTATGAAACTTAACCCTTTAACATATGAAAATTTCTTGTAATCATTATCCTTGTATATGTGTGCTTTGTCTAAATGTATCATTGCTCCAGCAGATGATCCAATTGTAATCCCCTTAAATTTCTTGATTTTTTCTATTAGATTATGTTTTTTTAATCTATCCATCATTTGATCCGGTGAACCACCCGGGAAAAAAAGCACAGTTGCATCATTTATTTTTTTTTTCCTTGTATCTTCATTGTCATTATAGTAATTTAAGTATTCAATTTTCGCTCCGTATGATGAAAATTGGAGTTTTATTTTATTGTCGTAGTGGCTATTTTCTTTATAATAGTCTTGGTACATTTCTTTATTTTTAAACCATTTATTAAAAAATGAGTACAATACAACAAGGATTGTATCCTTACTTGAAATATAATGCTTTAAAAATTCATGAATATATTTACTTTTTACTATAGTTTTACTAAGTAATAGATGTTGCACAATTTCTCCAAAAAAAATGATTTATTTCTTAATTTTTTTTATCGCTTCCATTGATTCCATAAATACTTGTTCTTCAGTTTTGTTACTAGTGTTGATTATGACATAAGGAATGCCGTAAACTGAACATTGAGAAGCAATCTTGTGAGTATATTCTGATAAAAGTGATTCAAAATATCCTTTATTTTTTTCAAAATTTTCTATCTCTTGGCTTCTGCCTCTTAACATTACTCTTGATTCAAAGTTTTCCCAATCAACATCTAAAATTATATATAAATCAGGGTGTTTAATTTGATTCATATATGAGTGAAAAACACCATTGTACATGTTCATAATTGTAGGCATTTTTTTTAAATTGTGATACGCAAAAAGCCAATGTTCAATAAGATCTCTATCAACTATAAAAGAGTTTTTATACTTTTCCTGATTGAGCCAATGGTTGTGAATAAAATAAATTTGGAGAAGCATCTCAACATTATCTTTTTTTTCATATAACCATCTAAGTAATGTATTAAATACCTCATCATTTTTTTCAAACTCATCCATAACTGGAAGGTCCATTGCATTCCCTATTTTTTTTACTAAAGTAGATTTTCCCGATGCTATCATACCACCCACAGAAATTTTCATATATGCTCCTTTTACATTATTTAATATAAATATATTAACATACTATATTGATTATTTTAAATGTTAAAATTATTTACCTCTTTTGTAAGCTTGAGGCCAATCTAATCCTTTTTTGATTCTCAAAAAATACATTGGATCGCGCAAAAGCAGTCTTCCAAAAAAAATAGAATCACATTTATTTCTTTTTAATGCTCTATTGGCACTGTTGTAATTAGAAATAAGTCCTCCACCTATAACATGAACATTTAAAGCAGATTTAATCTTTTTTGAAAACTCTAATTGATATCCTGTTTTTAATTTTATTTTTTTGGGAGGAATGTTGCCACCACTACTAACATTAATATAATCAACATTTTTTAGATCAATTTTATTCAAAATATCAATAACATCTTTAATAGTAAATCCATCAGGATGATATTCAGTTGCACTGACTCTTATAGACATCAGTTTCTTTTTAGGCCAGACCCTTTGAATAGATTCAACAATTCTTTTTAGAAAAAGATGTTTATTTGAATATTCATCTTTTCTTTTGTTAGAAATCGGAGACATAAACTGTGAAATTAAATAACCATGAGCAGCATGAATTTCAATTCCATCAAAACCGGCCTTGTCCGCTCTAATCGCTGCTTTCACAAAATCATCGATAACTTCATCAATAATTTTAGTTGTCATTTTTTCAAGTACTTTATCATCTCTATAGTTTGAAATAGATGATGGAGCTATAACTTTTTTAGAAAAAGACTTTCTACCAGCATGATTAAGTTGAATAAACGGAATAGCACCAGCTTCTTTAATGTTTGAGGCTAATTGGCTCAACCCATGAACATGTTCTTCTCTCCATATTCCTAAATCTCTATCTGAAATTCTTCCATTCTCTGATACGGAAGTCGCTTCTACAATTACAATACCAATGCCTCCTAATGATCTTGAATAATAATGTGCTTTATGAAATTCTTTAACAAAACCACAATTGTCGCTTTGATACATGCACATTGGCGCCATGACAATTCTATTTTTTACGATGAATTGTTTTATTTTATATTTTTCGAATAACATTTAATTC
>JAAZUY010000048.1 GCA_018623895.1 bacterium
AGATTAGATATAGTATTTAACCTAATATTTTTAAATTCTGGACTTCTTAATGACATAATTTTTGAAACAGATTGGTCTGATGGATAAAATAAAACTCTCTGCTCATCAAGAAGGTGTTCAAAAATTCTTAAATATTTATGTGCTTCAAAAAGATCAGAACAAACAACTATTACTGATCTATTAGTTTCTTCAAAGTATTCTTTTATAATATTGCTTGAGTATGTTGGGCTTGAATTAAATAGTGTTAAATCTTTTTTTTCCTCTGACTTGATATACTTTAAGTCTTTTTTATTTAAAATCGACATATTTGTTATTCACTTTTATTGAATTGCGACATAATATCAACAAAATTAATTCCATCTATAAACTTTTCGATGATCATATTTATATCAGGAATCAATTTTTTCAATAATCTAATTTCTGATGAATTAAACTTTGATAATACATATTTATCTAAATCAATTTGATTATTTTTTCCAATACCTATTCTTAATCTTTTAAATTGATTAGTTATATTTAAAATTATACTTTTTAAGCCGTTATGTCCTCCGTCTCCACCCTTCTCTCTAAGTCTAATCCTTCCTACATCTAAATATATATCATCAACTAAAATCAAAATTTGATCTATAGAAATGTTATAGTAATCCATTATTTTTTTTACTGATTCTCCAGAATTATTCATGTAATTTTGAGGTTTAACAAAAATAACCTTTTCTTTCTTAGTTCTGATTTCGGCGATCTCAGAGTTAAATCTAATGTTTTTTTTAATTTTAATATTTTTATCTTTCAGATAGCTATCAAGAAAAACAAAACCAATATTATGCCTTGTTTTTTTATATTGGGTCCCTGGATTTCCAAGCGCTACAACTATTTTCACTTTATATTTCTTTTCTTGTTTTTTCTTTGAAAAAGTTGACTTATCGGCATGTCATTTGCAATATGAATTATAGACTTTCCTAAAAGTGGACCTATTGAAATTTGACTAATTTTTTTATTATGACTAATATCTTTATTAATTGTATCTGTTACTATGACTTCTTCTATTTGAGAATCTTCAATCTCTCTTATTGCTTCTTTAGAAAAAACGGCATGGGTAGCTAGTGCATATACTTTCTTTGCTCCGGCATCAATTAGTGCTTGAGCCGCCTTACATAATGTTCCTGCTGTATCGATTATATCATCAACCATTATAGCTGTTTTTCCTTCTACATCACCAATTATATTTTGAATACTTGCTTCATTCGGTTTTGGTCTTCTTTTATCAATTATTGCAAGAGGAGAATCAATAATGTTAGCAATTTTTCTAGCTCTTGTAACGCCCCCATGGTCAGGAGATACAACCACACAATTTTTTTTACTATATCTTCTTGTAAAATGTTCTGCTAAAAGTGGTCCCGCAGGGAAATTATCTATTGGTATGTTGAAAAAACCTTGAATCTGTGATGCATGAAGGTCAATTGATATAACTCTATCAATTCCGGAGGTTTCAATGAGGTCTGCAATAAGCTTAGCTGTTATGGGTTGACGAGATCTTGATTTTCTATCTTGTCTTGAGTAGCCGTAATATGGCATTATTACAGTAAGTGATTTTGCAGATGCTCTTTTTATAGCATCAGCCATGATCAAAAGTTCCATTAAGTGTTCGTTAGCAGGATAAGATGTTGACTGAATTACAAAGACGTCATGACCTCTGACGCTTTCATCAATATTTACTGTTATTTCGCCATCTGCGAATTTAAAAACTTCAACTTTTGATAATTCTATATTAGCTGCCTTGGCAATTCTTTTAGCCAACGGCATGTTAGAACTAAGGGCAAAGGCTTTAACTTTTTTACCGTTTATAACAGACATTTTTGTTCTCCTGGGTCCTATTAGATATTTTATGGTTAAAATAGAAAAAACACGCCTCGCAGGCGTGCTTTAAAATGTATAATTATTCTTTTACTGGTGGATTTTCAAGAGCTTCTTCGTAAGCTTTTACAATAGCGTCTTCAATTAATCTTCTCATTTCAGCATGAATTGGATGTGCTATGTCTCTAAAAGTGCCATTTGGTGTTTTTTTGCTTGGCATAGCAACAAAAATACCATTTTCACCTTCTATTATTCTGATATCGTGAACAACAAAAGATTCATCAAAGGTAATTGTTGCAATACCTCTAAGTCTGCTTTCGCTTTCAACTATTTTGACTCTTACGTCAGTGATGTTCATATTTTTCCTCCACAATTTAATGTATATAGATTATATCATAGCTATACTATAATATCAACAATAAAATGTTAATATATGGCTTAGTTGTTGTGATTAAGTTGATTTTAATTTTTTGCATTGAGAAGTTTTCTATACAACGTTTTGAAGTTCTCAATTGATATCTCTTGTGCTCTTATTTTTTTATTTAACGATAAATCTGATAGAACAGTCTCTAATTTATTTTTGTCATATCCCCTGTTTTTTAAATTGTTAATTAGTGTTTTTCGCCTATTTTCAAAACATATTTTTAAAAATTTTATATATTCCTTATTAATTTTATTTCTAGGAACCATTCTGATCGTTGTACTGTCTATTTTAGGCATTGGAGTAAAAAAAGTCCTTTTTATTTCAAGGTGTCTTTCTATGAAATAGTGCTCTTGAAATATTATTGAAAGGGCATTATATGACTTTGAGTTAACCTTAGCGGTTAGTCTATCTGCAAATTCTTTTTGAATGGTAAGTGTGATGGAGATTATATTTTTTTGTTCTATAAGTTTAAATAAAATTGGTGAAGTAATGTTATACGGAATATTACCCACAACACAGAAATTTTCTCTATCTGATATATTTGATTTCAGAAAATTCTTATATATAATTTTTATATTTTCGCTGTCTTGCTCAATCTTATCTAAATAAATCTTTAATGTTTTATCAATTTCAAACGATTCTACGAACTTACATTTATTTCCAAGTAATTTAGTCAAGCTTCCTTTGCCGGCACCTATTTCAATGACGTTTTTGTCTTCTATTTGTGCTATATGAACTATTTTTTTTAAAATATTCTTGTCTTTCAAGAAATTTTGACCGAATTTTTTTTTATGCTTGAACATCTAAAACCCTTAATATCTCACTTTTATTTACACCAATCATATTTAATCTTTTGAACAAGGTTTTACCGTTGGGATTTCCTATTGCAAAATGTTTTGCAATTTTTTTTCTTTTTGTATTATTAAATTTAGATCCTGTAAGTTCTAATTCATTAAATTCTAATTTTGAAATTGATTTGAACTCTGAATAAAAATTAATTCCCTCTAATGCTCTTAAAAATGTTTTTTTACTAATGAACTCTATGCCTACTTTATTATTTTTTTTTGCGCTCTCCTTCGGAATAAATATATGTTGAGCCGAGTCAAATATTTTAGATAATTCTCTTCTTATTTTTTCACCTGGATAATCTGGGTCTGTTAAGATAATTATATTGAATCTTTTTTTATTTTTAATTAAAAAATTTATTGATTCACTATTAATTGCACTGCCTCCAACTGAAATGGTTTTTATTTTAGAATCGAATTCCTTCAATTTTGATTCATCACTCTTTCCTTCAACAACAAATATATTATTTTTTTTTTTCACAATCTAATACGCCTTAATTTCATCTTTATCGATAAATATTACTTTATCACCTGTTTTTAGGTTAAACGCACTTCCATCATCTGTATCAAGGTGACAATCTAGTTTAAAATTATCTCTAACTCTACAAAGGATTTTTTCTAATATTGCTGGTTTTTCTCCCGTAATTTTTATTGAAACATAATCTCTATCTGATACACCAAATGTTTTTGCTTCATCTAATGAAAAATGTATGTGACGATCAGCAACAATTACTCCCGATGTTATTTCTATCTTCCCTTTTGGCCCCTTAATTTCACAAGAACCCGAATTTTTGGTGTCTCCCGAATGTCTTAGTGGTGCATCAAAACCATTTCTGATCGCATCACTTCTTGAAATTTCAACTTGTGTAATATTTCTTGCCGGACCTAATATTCGAACCTTTTGTATTGTTTTGTTTTTTGGGCTTGTAATCTCTACAGTCTCTTTTGCGGCGAATTGCCCTGGCTGACTTAGCTCTTTTAAAATAGACAGCTGATATCCGTCTCCAAAAAGTTTATATAAGTCTTTTTTTGATAAGTGAATGTGTCTTCCAGATATTCCAACAGGAATTTTTTTCATATTTATCTCCCGATGAGTATAATACCATATGGAATATTTTATTTCAATATTTTTTATGTTAAAATATCCCCAAGGATGGCCTATGAAAACAATATTTGAAAAAATCGTTAAACGAGAAATACCCGCATATATTTTATTAGAAGATTCTCATGCACTTTCGTTTTTAGATATAAATCCAAAATCAAAAGGGCATTTGTTAGTTATTTCAAAAAAACCTTATCAAAACATTTTAGAGTGTCCAGAAAATGTTTTATATTCTATTATAAAAATGACAAAAAAGGCAACTAAACTTTTGGAAAAAACTTTTAATCCAGTTGGATTCAACACGATAGTAAATCATGGTGAATTGGCTGGACAGGAAGTTCCACACTTTCATATTCACGTAATTCCAAAACATCGAGGTGATCAAGAAAACTCAAAT
>JAAZUY010000049.1 GCA_018623895.1 bacterium
CTTTGAATTATCATACGCCCATATATCTTCTTCATTGATAGCATAAGCATAATGATCTCCATAAATAATTATAGCAGTGTCCTCAAGTTTATTTGCTTCACCTAATTTATCCATAAGAGTTTTAACTGATAGGTCCAATTCCATTGCAGTAGCGAGGTAGTAGTATATATCTTCAGGTATAGATTCATTTGAATTTTCAAAATATTCGCTTAATTTTTCTTCATGGTATGAGAAAACTTCGTGATTTTGATCATAATTGAAATGTCCTGAAACAGTGATATAATTTACAAAAAATTTTTCATCATTAATATATTCATCGATAGTTAAATTAATCAAGTCAAGATCTCTTTGCCATTTATGGTCAAAAATTATTTCCCCATCTGGAACTTCTTCTAAAAGTCCCAAATCTGATGCACCTCTATAAATATCATAACCAAAAAGATTCGTATAAGCATCCGTCCTATTATAGAAGTAGTCAATATAATTATGATAACTATAAGTATTATATCCATATACTTCAAATAAATTTGGTAACGTATTTGGAAGAGTATTATTTACATATGCTTCCATAGATAACGTTACATTTTTATTTGGAAATAATGATGTCTGTACCATCCATTCAGTATCAGCAGTAGATCTGTAATACAATGGTGAGTAATAATTTTCAAAATACGCATAGTTTGACTTCAAATCATAAAGTGTAGGAGTTAGAATAGGATGAATAGCAAATGTATCAAGGCTTTCAGCCATAATTAATATTAAGTTTTTACCTTCTAAAATATCTGAATATTGATTGTTTATGTGTCCATTTCTAGAACTTAAAAAATCTTCCAATAAAACTCGATACTCTGCTTCACGCAAAGGAGGTACTCTGAAAACATTTAGGATATCTCTTTGTAAGTAAGTTACTAGTCCAAAAGTCTTAACTGTTTTTTGGTTATCATAAACGTATTCATATAAGTCCTTATCGGTAAACATTATATTTACACCATCTTCAATTCTATTATCATTAATAAATTCTTGAGTAAGAAAAAAACAGGTCCATGAGAAAACGAGAACAATTAATGGCTGTTTTAAAAACTTATACTCAACTTTATATAATTCTTTAAAATTAGAGTTTATCAAGACAATAATAATTATTGGGAAGATATATAATAGATGTCTGAACCTTAAGGCAAGAAAAGCGTCTCCAATAAAACTCAATCCTAGAGAAAAGTCTCCAGCAACTTGAATCGAGAAAAAATTCTCAACAACCGTATGATAAATATCTTGTAAAAAGAAAGTTACAGATAAAGAAGCAATAATAACAAAAGTTAGAAATTTAATTGTTTTTTCTCTAAAAAACATCAAAATAAACAATATAAAAGAACTATAGCTTAATGAAAAAGCAAATAAGAAAAATAATTCATCACTTATTGTCACTACAAGAAGATTCAGTTTAAATACTAATTCTAGAAAAACAAAATTAAAAAATAATAATGACCATAACATTAGCATTCTTTTTATATTTTTTTTCATAAAACCTCTATATATATTCAATATTATATCATGATAAAGAGAAATAATTAAGTTAAGAAGTTGATAAAAAATATTGTTTTTAATTCTTGTGCATGGTAAAATATATTTGCGATGATGAGGAGGAGTACTTGATTATTTGTGTTGAGAGAGGTGCTGGTTGCTGCAAAGCACTCACAGAGATCAAGGAAGGTTGCCTTTGAGCATGTCAAAGACCGTTACTCAGCGTTAATGGGCAAAGTGCTAACTATTGTTAGAACTAAGGTGGTACCGCGATTTAATCGTCCTTAGATTTGGATGATTTTTTTTATAAATTTTTTGGTGGGCTATGATACAAACAAGAAGGATTTTTTTAAGAAAAATTGAATTCACTGATATCGTTGATATTTATGAATATGCAAAAAAATCATCTGTTGCCTATAAAGCAGGATGGGAACCACATAAAAACATTAATGATACAAAAACATTTATAGAATGGATAAAAAACACAAATGCAGAAGCATTTGGGATTATATTAAAAGAAAATAATAAATTAATTGGAACTATTGGACTTCATAAAAGAATTACAAGTATTAATGGTAAGAATATCGAAATGGATGAACTCGGATATGTTTTAAATGATAAATATTGGAATTTAGGTATAATGTCTGAGACAGTAAAGGCATTTATAGAATATGTTTTTCTAATAAAAAAAGTAAAAGCAATTTATTGTGGTCATAAATTATCAAATATTGCTTCAAAAAGAATAATCATAAAGAATGGTTTTGAATTCTCTCATTTTAATACAGTTCCAAAATTGTCTGACAACGAAAGTGGATTATTAAAAATGTACATATTAAAGGAGAAAAAATAATGAAAAAGGAATATGATTTTAGACATATTGAAAAAGATAAATATGATTTTTGGAAAAATCAAGGTTATTTTAAATCTGGAATTAATATCGATTCGAAACCCTTTACAATTGTGATTCCACCACCAAATGTTACAGGTAAATTGCATTTAGGACACGCATGGGATCAAACACTCCAAGACATTATTATTAGAAGAAAAAGAATGCAAGGCTATGATGCTCTTTATCTTCCTGGAATGGATCACGCAGGAATTGCAACTCAAGCAAAAGTTGATCAAAGACTTAGAGAATCAGGAACAGATAGATATCAGCTTGGAAGAAAAAAGTTTTTGAGTCAAGCATGGGAATGGAAAAAAGAATACGCTGAAATTATCAAGCAACAATGGAAAGCAATAGGAATATCAGTAGATTATACTAAAGAGAGATTTACTCTTGATGAAGAAATGAATCATGCTGTTAATGAAGTTTTTATTAGATTATATAAAAAAGGCATGATTTACAGAGATTATCGAATTATATCCTGGGATTCAGAAGCAAATACTGCACTTTCAAATATTGAAGTTGAATTTAAAGAAACTAGATCTAAATTATATTATATAAAATATCCATTAGTAGAAGAAAAAAATCAATTTCTTGAAATTGCAACTACAAGGCCTGAAACTATGTTTGCTGATCAAGCTTTAATGGTTAATCCTGACGATAAAAGATTTAAGAACTATGTAGGAAAAGAAGTATTTATTCCCGGCACAAATAAAAAAATTCCAGTAATAGAGGATGAATATGTAGATAGTGAATTTGGAACAGGAGTAGTAAAAGTTACTCCTGCACATGATCCAAATGACTTTATAGTAGGTAAAAAACATAACATGAAAATGCCTTTGTGCATAAACGAACATGGAAAAATGAATAAATTATCAGGTCAATATGAGAACTTGGATAGGTTTGCTTGTAGAAAAAAAATAATAGAGGATTTAAAAAAAATAGAATTAATATCTAAAATTGAAGATTATATTAATAATGTAGGTTATAGTCAAAGAACAGGTGTCGTTGTTGAACCGCGTTTATCACTTCAATGGTTTGTTAAAATGGATGAACTTTCGGCGTCAGCATTGAAAACAAATGTTAAATTTGTTCCTGAAAGATTCAAAAAAATATTTAATCAATGGATGACTGGTACATTAGATTGGTGTATTTCTAGACAATTATGGTGGGGTCATAGAATTCCGGCTTGGTACAAAGATAACGAAATCAAGGTGCAGATAGAATCTCCGGGCGATGGCTGGATTCAAGATGAAGATGTTCTTGATACATGGTTTTCAAGTGCATTATGGCCTTTTTCAACATTAGGATGGCCAAAAAACACATCAGATTTTAAAAGATATTATCCTACCGATGTATTGGTCACGGGCTATGACATAATATTTTTTTGGGTAGCAAGAATGATATTTCAAGGCCTTGAGTTTACAAAAAAAGATCCTTTCAAAGAAGTTTTAATTCATGGTTTAATTAGAGACAGTAAAGGACAGAAAATGAGTAAATCCTTAGGTAATGGTGTCGATCCAATGGATGTTATTGATAAATATGGTATCGATGCTTTAAGATATTTTTTAACTACAAATTCAGCTCCTGGATTAGATATGAGATATGATGAGAAAAAAATTGACTCCTCATGGAATTTTCTCAATAAATTATGGCATGCAACAAGATTTGTTAAAACTTCAACAAGTAAAAAGAATGAGATTGATCAAAATAAATTAAAAATTTTAGACAAAGGGATTTTAAATAAACTGTCAAATGTAATAAAAAAAGTTGATATTTATTATGACAAATATGAGTTTTCTGAAGTTGCAAAATATCTCTACAATTTTATATGGGATGATTATGCAAATTCATACTTAGAATTTGCCAAAGAAGAAATAAAAAAACCCGAGCGAATTGAAACAGTAAGTTCAGTTCTACGTTATGTATTGATAAACATTCTAAAACTTATGCACCCTTTTGTTCCATTTATCACAGATAATTTATACGAAGAACTTACAGGAAATAAAACATTAATGATCGATGAGTGGCCAAATACAATATTTTCTTTTGATCCCGAAGAGGA
>JAAZUY010000050.1 GCA_018623895.1 bacterium
ACTCCTAAACGAATTGTATACATCATTTGCTTAGTCAAAGATTTTTCAGTAACTGTTGTGTCTGTAAAATCAGAATAAAGTTCTAAAATTTTTTTTTCAAATTTTTCATATTTCTCTCCTGAAATACTTACTGCAGCCATTTGATTTAATTTCAATGCACATTCAACATAATCATATTGACTTAATGCCTTCATAAATTCAAATAAACCTTGTTGAATTCTTTTTGAAACAGTACTTATTGCTCCCGTATCTATTAAAGTAAATTTTCCATTATTATAAATTATGTTCCCAGGATGAATATCACCATGAAATGTACCAACTATAAACATATAAAATCCATGCCATCTAAAAATATCTAACATTTTATCTTCAGAAAGTTTTTTTTCTCTTAAGCAAGCGTCTACTGAGGTACCTTCAATAAAACTTGAAACTAAAACATTTTTAGTAGATAAATTTTCATCATATTCAGGAAAGTTTAAAGTTGAAAAATCAAACTTATTTTCATATTTCTTCTTGATATTTTGTAAGATTTTGGAGTGTTTTATTTCATTTCTAAGATCTAATTCAGCTATAGTATATTCTTCAATATGCTCAAGAACACCCAAAGGATCTGCGACTTTGTGTAACTTTGGATAAAAGAAAGTTATGAACTTTATAAACCGTCTAAATGATTTCACTTCTCTTTTAAAAGAATCTTCAACATCTGTTTTTATAAATTTAACTGCAACAACTCTACCGTCTATTAATTCTGCTTTATGAACCTGTCCAACAGAAGCAACTCCAATTGGTTCTTTGTTTATATTTTTTATGACATTGTTAAGTTTTTTTGGTAATATACTGATAAGAGATTCTGAGGTTACCTTTTTTGGATTTGCTTTGTTAAAGAGTTTCTGAAGATGAATAGTGGCTTCTGGTGATAAAAAATCTATTCTTAAAGCAAATGTTTGTGCAATCTTTATAAAAAGAAGCCCTTGCTTTTGAATCCAATCTAAATCGGGTAGTTTCTTTTTACTAAATATCATATTAAAAAGCTTTATAAAAGCAAAAAATCTCATCTATTACCTCAAAGCAATTATATCACAGTATAATTATCAAGAATAAAAACTTTATGTTTTCACATAAAATAATATAAAGGAGCTTTTATGAAAAAAAAATTACTTATTTTCTACATAATTCTTATAATATACACTATATTTGTATTATCGATATTTAATGGTACCACTTTAGATTTATCTAAACTCTTTTTATTTGAGGGTGATTGGCTTCTTATAATGATTTTTAATTCACTGGGCATACTTCCGATATATTACATTCTTTTTCTTAGCAAATTTAAAAAACAAAAATGGTACGTTTATGTGCTTTTTGTATTAGGATTTATGTTTGGTGCTTTTGCAATCGTACCTGGTTTATTATTACTAAAAAGAGAAAAAAACAATTCATCTAAAATAAAACAAATTTTATTTATTATTTTACCAATTATATTAATTCTAATGTTATTTTCAGGATTAGTCTTTGGAAACTTGAGCTATTATTTTGACTTATTTTTATCTGATTCCTTTGTAAACATCATGACCATAGACTATGTTTTTTTAATTTCAATACCTTATATGGATGATGTAAAATCATTACCTTTTTTAAATCTAGTAATGTGGCAAGATTAATTTTCATCTACAAACCATTTTTTTGCTTTTAAAATTGAATTATAAGGGATTTTATGTCCATGATTAGTCCATACAATTTTTACTCTAGTATTTAAACTTTTATATAAATCAATTAATTCCATTGTTTCGTTTTCATTTACAATAGGATCATTTTGACCTGAACTAATAAATACTTTAACATTGCTTAAATCTGGGTAATCAAATTTTTTAAATGGCTTCATCGGATTGAATAAAATAGCTTTTTTAAAGAATTTCGGAGAATGAAAAATTAATGATGAAGCCATGTTTGCACCATTTGAATAGCCGATTAAATTCCAATTTTTATCATATAGCTCATATTTAGATTTGAGATACTCTAAAAATTTTAGAATCTTTTTTGTTTCGTTTCTAATATTAGATTCATCAAAAACACCAAAACTTATTCTTTTAAAAAATCTATTCATACCATTTTCTATTACATTTCCTCTCAACCCTATATATATAGAATCATTATGAATTTCATGAACTAAATTTATTAAGTCCATCTCATTTCCGCCTGTACCATGAAGAGCTATAAATATATTTTTACTTTTTTTTAATCTTATTTCATATTTCATCATATTATTTATCTTCTTTAAGTTTTAATGGCTTCAGATTATTTTCAATTTTCGATCTATATGGTCTTAAAAATGGTGGCAAAGATAGTTTTGTACCTAACTCACTCTCACATTCTTCATCATCAATAAAACCGGGGCCAAGAGTTGCAAACTCAAAAAGTATGCCAGGATACAACCTAGTATAAAGTGAGTGAAAATAAAATCTATCAACAAATCCAGAATGTCTTGAAGGAATTTGATTTAATTTATTTATCCAATTATTTAAATCATTATCATCATTAATCGAAAAAGCTACATGATGAACACTTCCAGAACCTTGAATATGTCTCATACCATGTTTTTGTTTAACAATAATTCTTGAATTCAATTTATCAAGAGGTAATGAATAAATGTTTGTCTCTTTAATTTTCTTAATTAGTTTAAAACCTAAATGTTTTTCTAATACATTATTCATTTGATCCATATTTGATGCATAAAATGATATCGGACCCAAACTTGTTATTGCAAATTCAAATGGAATATCATTTGTTTTATTGGGAAATTCATTTAAATCATTCTTATGATTTTCATTTGAGTAAACTGCATACTTTTGATTATCAAAATCATAAAAATTAAAGTAAGTCATATCGTATAATTGCTTAATTTCACTTACTTTTAAGCCATATCTTTGAATTCGTTTTTTAAAATATACTAATGCTTCTAGAGAGGGAACTTTTAAACCAATCTTATAAATACAATCTGTTCCATCTATTTTATTTTGAATATTTTTAAAGTCAAAAAAGGTTACGTCTGTTCCAGGATTACCTTTAGCATCACTAAAAAAAAGATGATATGCACTTACGTCATCTTGATTTACTGTTTTTTTAATAAGTTTCATTCCTAAAATTTTTGTAAATAGAAAAAAGATTTTATTTGAGTCAGATGTTATACAAGTTATATGATGTAGTCCTAATAATTTCATAACTGCTCCAATTCACTATTGTATCCTTTTATAAAACAATTTATTATACCCCCCGGGGGTATAATAAATTAAATAATCAAGAAATTATTTAATATTAATAGTACATATTTGTTTAGTTTACTATATTGTATAATAAATATTTGATAGAATGCAATAAAATGGTTATAATATATAATATCGAGGCGATATGAAAAAGAAAAAATATTGGTTTAAAATTGATAATGCAGGAAAAGTGTTTCCAGCAATCTCTAATGATAATAGGACTAATACGTTTAGACTTTCAATGACTTTAGATAATGAAATTAATAAGGACGTTCTGGAACAAGCTGTTCAAATGATTTTACCTCGCTTTGAAGCTTTTGCAGTTAAAATTCAAAATGGTATTTTTTGGCAGTATTTTTCTGAAAACCATAGAGCTTACAGAGTTGAAAAAGAAGGTTCAATTTTAAATAAATACGTTCATCCCAGAAATAACAAAGGATATTTATTTAAAGTTTACTATTATGATAACCGCATTACTTTAGAGACTTTTCACGCCTTAAGTGATGGTTTTGGCTCGTTAAGCTTTCTAATTTCTATAGTTTATCAATATTTAATACTTTTAGGAAATAAGATGGATTCTGAAGGAATGATTTTAGGAATCAAACCTATTCAGCCAAAGGAAAACGAAGATTCTTTTTTAGTTAATTATGATAAAAATATGATAAAAAAAATGACAGAAGAAAATGCATTTCATTTCAAAGGGGAACTATTTGATTATGGTTTTAGTCATCTGTTTAGTCTAAAATTGTCATTAGTAGAACTAAAGAAAGTGGCTAAAGAGAAATATAATTCAACTATTACTGAATTTTTTGCTTCAACCCTTTGTTATTGTATTATGAGACAAAATGCTGATTTTTATAAACAAAAAAAACCACTTAAATTGTTTATTCCAATTAACTTGAGACCTTTTTTCGATTCAATTACTCTAAGAAATTTCAGCTTGTATTTGAAAACAGTTTTCAATCCAGAAGATCATTTATTAGATTTTAAT
>JAAZUY010000051.1 GCA_018623895.1 bacterium
AAAACGCCCATCTTTTCTTTAGTTTCATCCTCTATCTTTTTCAATGCTTCGTTGGTTGCAAAAACAATTGAACTTTTCAAGTCATCAATGTCATCAAGGTCTTGTAAATTAAAGTCAAGGTCTATCATTTGTCTTGTACCTTGCATAACTATTGTTACACCTTTGTGTTTACCGAAAAACTCTTTTGCTGACAAAATCTCTTGAGCTTCGACCATTTTTTTTTGCATTTCTTTTAATTTCTTAAGAATATCTGGATTCATGTTTACTCCTTAATTTTTATTTTTTCTCCGAAAAATTCTTTTGCTTTTGTAATCATTTTATCTTCAATTTTTTTGGTTTTTTTTTCAGATTCAGTGGTATACAATTTCAAATCAAACTCTTTTACTGTTGGTTTTTTTATACCTTTTTTCCATTGTTCCAAATACAATCTCTTAATTTGTATCCAGTCACTATCAAGAATTGCAAAATAGTCATCAATTTCATACCCTAAATCATTTATTATTTCAATGCATTTTTTTTTGATATCAAGTTCATATAACCTTTCACATGTTAATAAATCATTATATGTTATAAGAATTTTATTTGATACAGCAACTACTTCACCTGACATTAATAAATGTGCCATGATTTCTTTTTCTGTATTATCATAATTAGTTAATGAACTCCAAGATTTTTTAATGTTTTCTTTATTTTTTTTATTTGATTTATATAATACATCCAGAACATTTTTAACTGTTACTAATTTTTTCATTTGCTTCTTTTTGTTGATGTTCTTATTTAAACTTAAGTTTCTTGTTGAATTTTCTCTTAAAAAAATAACCTCTTTTTTTAGTTGATTTAATTGATTCTGCATTTCAATTAGTGAAAGCCTTTTATGGTCTATCATTTTCAATATTGCAATTTCAAGAAATTTTTCTTTTTGGTTTGAAAACTTGATGTCTGATTGTAATTTTATGAGAATATCCAAATAATGATACAATCTCTTACTGTCAAGTTTGCTCGCCTGATTATCTTCATTTTTATCATTTAATGTTGAGATTAATCTGTTTTTTATGACATCTAAAAAATCAACTAAAAGTCTTTCGACCTCTTTGCCTTCATCGATTAATTTTTCTGACATTTCTAACGCTTCCGTTGTTTTTTTCTTAGATATAAGTTCTAATAGTTTTTCTAATTCTTCATTAGATGTGGACCCTGTAATTAAATGAACATCATGAACTGTAATTTTATCTCCTGAAAAAGAACAAACTTGATCTAATAAAGAAATTGCATCTCTTACAGACCCTTTTGCGTTTTTTGATATTTCTAACAAGGCTTCTTTTGATATTTCAATTTTTTCTTTTTTAGTAATTTCTTTTAATCGTTTTATAATTTTATCGCTATCAACAAGTTTAAAATCAAATCTTTGACATCTAGAGAGAATTGTTTTAGGTATTTTATGGATTTCTGTTGTTGCAAGAATAAATACAACATTTTTTGGTGGCTCCTCTAATGTTTTTAAGAGCGCATTAAATGCTCCAGTAGTTAACATATGAAACTCGTCAACGATATATACTTTATATTTTCCCAAGACAGGAAGATAGTTTACTTTTTCTCTTAAATCTCTAATTTCATCGACTCCATTGTTTGAAGCGGCATCAAGTTCCACTATATCTGTAGATTTATTATTATCTATTGATATATATGTTTTACAGCCTGGATATTTCTCTTTATCTTGCCTAAAACAATTTATTGCTTTTGAAAATATTTTTGCAACACTTGTTTTCCCTGTACCTCTTGGTCCGCTAAAAATATATGCATGCGCTATCTTGTCATACTCCAATGCATTTATTAATGTTTTTATCGTATATTCTTGACCGACGATTTCTTCAAATGTGTTTGGTCGATATTTTCTATAGAGAGCTAAATAACTCATAAATTTCTCCTCTAGATATTATATCATGGAAATTTTTCACTTTCCTAAACAAAAATTTTTAAACATTTCATTTAGTAAGTTCTCTTGAAACGTTGATCCTGTTATTTCTGACAGTTCTTGCCACGCACTTTTCAAATCTAACTGAACCATATCAATTGGGACCAAATTCTCTATACTTGATATTGCAGAAGTGATGCTTTTAAATGCTTTCTCTAATAATTTTATTTGTCTTTTGTTGGATAAAAAATTTACATCTCTTGTGTCAATATCATTTAATCTAAATAAATCTAAAATATGGCTCTCAATCTGATCAATTCCAACCTTATTTTTTGCGGATAATTGTATTGAATTAAATTCATTTTTCTTTGCAGGTAAATCAGATTTGTTTGAAATAATTATGTGTTTTTTTCTTTTAATAAGATTATATATTTTTAGATCTTGTTTATCTATTTCTTTTGATCCATCAATAACAAATAAAACCAGTTGACTTTTTTCTATCTGTTCAAGAGTTTTGGAAATTCCTTTTCTTTCTATGTGATTTACCTTACTTCTAATTCCTGCTGTGTCAACAAGTTCTAAAAAAAGACCACCCAAATTTACAACCCCTTCTACTGAGTCTCTTGTTGTTCCTGGCATGCTTGAAACAATGGCTTTATCTTCGTTTATCAAAGTATTTAGCAAAGTACTTTTTCCTACATTGGGTTTTCCTATAATTACAGTTCTAATCCCTTTTAAAACAATCAAGTTTTTTTTCGATTCGTCGATTAATTTATTCATTTCTTTTGCTAGAAGTCTCAATTGTGGCTTTAGGAAATCATTACCAAGACTTTTTTCATCTTCATATTCAGGGTAATCAATATTTACCTCAATATTCGCAATCCAAGTCATTATTCTTTGTTTATAATTGTTAATTTTTAATGATAATTTTGAGTCAATCCCCTGCTTAGCTACCCTTAACGCTTTTGAATTCTGAGCACTAATTATATCCATAACAGATTCTGCTTTAATTAAATCCATCTTTTTATTTAGATATGCTCTTTTAGTGAATTCGCCTGGTTCTGCCATTCTTACTTTTTGAAGCAGAAGAGTATTTAATACATTATCAGTAATTATCACTCCGCCATGACAAAAAATTTCAATCATGTTTTCTCCAGTATATGATTTTGGCTCCCTGTAAATAGAAACCATAACCTCATCAATAAGCTCATTATTTACGATTATTTTCCCATAGTGTATTGTATGTGACTTTTGCTTTTCTAAATTTATTCCGTGAAAAATTTTATTTACTTCGTTTATGACACTTTTTCCAGTTAATCTAATTATTGATATTGCTGCATTTCCAAAAGCTGAAGCTATTGCTGCAATATTTTCATCTTTCATTAGAGGTGATCCTCTAAATCTTCCTTACCGTTTTCTTTAAATGGATTAAAACCCCTTAAAAAATCTCTTAAAAATATAAAAACGGTTATAAATATTCCGACAATTGTTCCTAAAAGAATATAACCACTTCCAAAAATAATTCCCATTATTGCACAAGACCATATTGTTGTTGCGGTAGTTATACCTTTGATTGCTCCGTTTGATTTCAAAATAACTCCGGCACCTATAAAACCGATTCCTGTAAGAACTTGTGCTATGATTCTTTGTGTTTGAATATCAATCAAGTTTCCCTGTGCTACTAAATCAATCTCAAATTCATAAATTAATCTTTGCAATATCGCAATTGCAGCACTAGCAAAGGCAACAAGCATATGGGATGAGATTCCAGCTGCTTTTCCAATTTTTTGTCTTTCATATCCTATTATAGAACCAAATAAAGCTGTTAAGAACAATGGTGTAAGTATTTTTAGAATTACCTCTTCAAACGTCAAACTAAAATCTAAAATCATTTTTGCACCTCCGATTTATATTTTATTATTTCCTTTTCTATTTCTTGAATGAATTTATCCAGTTCTGACCAAGATTTCAAGGTCGCCCCAGAAGCTCTAGCGTGTCCTCCGCCTGAAAATTTCGCAGCAACATCACTTATTTTTGGTCCGTTAGATCTTAACCTCCCTCTTATTTGGTCTTCATGTTCAATCATTAACGCCCAAACCGGGTGGCCCTCTAAACCTCCTAGCAAATTGACCATTGAGGAAGCTGTTTCTTTTGAAACATCATATTCTTTAAGGATCTGATTATTCATTTTTATGTATATAAATCCGCCCTTTGTAGTAATAAAATTAGAGTAAACATAGCCTTTTAATTTCATAGATTTTATATTTTCTTTTCCAAGATTATTATTTA
>JAAZUY010000052.1 GCA_018623895.1 bacterium
AAAACATCACATTATTGACATGCCCTTGCCTATCTGTGTCACCATATCTTAATTTATCAAAAGATTTGAATTTAAAATCCGATAAGAGTATCTTTTGTTTTTGGGAATTCATGTGTTTGTATGTCCTTTCGTATGTTTATAAAAAAAAACTTGATATACTAATTATATCATCTAATATAGGAGAAATATATATGTTAATTGCTGTTACAGGGAGCTCAGGGACAATCGGAAAAGAATTAATTAAGACTATTAAAAATCGTAAGCATAATTTTTTGCAAATGAATAGAGGAGATTTGGATATAAATAATAAAAATGAAGTTATTAATTTCCTAAATTTAAATAAACCTGATGCAATAATCCATCTTGCAAAGGCGGATAAAAATTATACTAGAGTACTATTAGAATGGTCTAAAAAAAATAATACGAAATTCATCTTTACATCGACTTATAAAGTTTTTAGCGGAAAAAAGTTAGATTCACCATATCAAGTTTATGACAGACCAGACGGAACTGATGAATTTGCTCAATACAAAATAGAATTAGAAGACTTGGTATTTGATGTTTATCCTGAAAGCTATATCGCTAGATTAGCTTGGCAAATTGGTAAAAAACCAGGTGGATATAATATGCTTTCATTTATTAAAGATCAAATTGATAAAAGAGGAATCATTCATGCATCAAAAAATCTTTACCTTTCTGCAATGTTTCTAGAAGATACAACAAATGCATTAATAGATCTAATTGAATCGTACATGCCTGGATTGTATCACTTAGAATCAAATGATGGGTTTTCATTTTACGATATCATTTATTTTTTGAAACACACACTGGGACATGAATGGATAATTCTTGGAGATAATAAAAAATTCTCTAAAAATGATCTTATGGAAAATAATAAGATTAAAGTGACAACATTTACAGAACTTGGTATGAAGCATCATAAGTAGTAATAAAATGATATAGTTTTGACAACAAGAATAGAATTTGTTAGAATTATCATAGCAAATCGGAGGAAATATGATATTTATTGATTATATTGCAATATTCGCAACAGTATTTCTTATAATAACTGTTCTATTACAACAGTCTTCTGATAATATTTCAGATGCATTCTCTGGAGAAAAGTCAGAGCTTTTTAAAGAGAGAAAAACTAGAGGACTAGAGTTATTTCTTTCTAGATCCTCATATATTTTGATTTTTATTATAGTTCTAGCAATACTTTTATCAAACAACCTAAGATAGATGCAAAGGTACTTTTTGTCAAAAGGTAACAAAGAATTAAATTTATCAGACCAGCATCATATTATCAATGTTATGAGGATGAAAACGGGAGATAGAGTTATAATTTGTGATAGTGGATGTTATATTTCTGAAATTTCAATTCACAAAAAAAAAGTTTCTTATAAAACCATTAGAAAATTAAAAGCAATAAAAAAAAGAACTGTTACTTTAATCCAAGGACTAATTAATAAAAAAAAATTAGAACAAACTGTAAAATATGCATCAATGGTAGGAATAAGCAAAATAGTAATAGTTCCTATGCAAAAGTCAAAATTTAAAACAACAAATCTCGATAAGTTTATTGATAGATTAAAAATGATTTCAAAAGAAGCATCAGAGCTTTCACAAAGAGATGATCTTCCTATTATAGTTTTCAAAAAAAACGTAAAAGAATTGATATTAGATCATAAATCAATTCTTTTTGACCTTGAAGGAGAAAGATTAAAACTTGATCAAAAACTAGATAATTTGACTATTATAATAGGACCAGAGAGTGGATTGGATCAATACGAAAAAGAATATTTTATTTCAAAAGGGGCTGTAAAAAAATCATTAGGACCATTAACACTCAGTAGTGAAGTTGCTGGAATAATTGCTTTATCCAAAGTCTTGAACTTTTAATTCTATTTGAAATATTATATAATGATAAATGGCTGTATTGAGAGGGGTGAGAAATATGCCGAAAACCGTTGTTAGAGAAAATGAATCAATAGAAGATGCATTAAAAAGATTTAAAAGAGAAGTATCTAAAGCTGGTAACCTCGCGTCAGCAAGAAAAAAAGAATATTATATTAAACCTAGCGAACAAAGAAAAATAAAACAAAGAGCAAATAGAAAAAAAAATAAAAGATGATATTTAGCACATTAAACATGTGCTTTTTTTTTCTTTCGATATGATATAATAAGATGTAGAAAGAGGCACTATGAAGTTAAAAAGACAAATTTTTCATGTGGATGCAATGGCAAATCTTGTTGGAATAAATGATCGAAATCTTAGGGTATTTAAGCAATATATGAATGTCTCAGTTACACTAAATGATCGAAATATTATAGTTTCAAATGCTGAGGGAAAAGAAAATTTAATGAATAATATTTTCAATATACTTATTGACCTCGCAGAAAATGGTATTAGTTTAACTGAAAGAGAAATTATTTACGTTATTAAATGTTGCTTGAATGAACAAAAAAAGGACTTCTTAGAATTATATAAAAATGCTAAGCCAATATGTATGACTTATCAAGGTAAAAAGATTTTACCAAAAACGTTTAATCAAAAATATTATACTCAAGCGATAAAAAAAAATGAATTAACTTTTGGAATTGGACCTGCAGGAACGGGTAAAACATTTTTAGGTGTAGCAGTTGCACTAGATGCATTAAAATCTGGAGTTGTAAAAAAAATTATTTTAACTCGTCCAGTTGTTGAGGCAGGAGAGTCACTTGGATTTTTACCAGGAGATGTAAAAGAAAAAATTGATCCATATCTTGTTCCTCTTTACGATTCTTTATATGATATTGCAGGATTTGAAATGACTAACAAATACATAGAGAATAAAATTATTGAAATTGCACCCTTAGCATTCATGCGAGGAAGAACTTTAGAGGATGCATTTGTGATTTTAGATGAGGCACAAAATACCACAAAGTCACAAATGAAAATGTTTTTAACAAGATTGGGTTTTTCTTCTAGGATGTTGATTAATGGGGACCCAACCCAGATTGATTTGCCTAAAAAAGATCAATCGGGTCTTTTGGATGCGATTAAACATTTGGAAAAAATTGAAAATGTTGGAATTATAAAGTTTGAAACATTAGATGTTATTAGAAATCCAATTGTACAAAAAATATTAGAGAGTTATCATGTTAAATGAAAGTATTTATATTTAACCAGACAAAATTTCATATTGAAGATTACAGAGAGACTATAATTAAAGTTTTTGATTCTATTGAAAATGATAAAGGAATAAATGTGATTTTATTAAACTCTGAGGACATGATAAAATTAAATAAAAAATATAGAGGAATAGATTCTGATACAGATGTTTTGTCTTTTTCATACAATGACGAAAAAATGACTACTATTGGTGATATATTTGTTTCACATAAAAAAATTATTGAGCAATCAACAAGATATGGACATTCAGTGCATCGTGAATTAGCATTTTTGGTTGTTCATGGATTTCTTCATATTTTGGGTTATGATCATGATTCAAAAGAAAATGAAGTAAAGATGTTATCAAAACAAAATGAAATATTAATAAAAGTAGGAATGGAGAAAAAATGAAAAACATTGATCAAGCTAAAGCTGCGAGAGAAAAAGCATATGCACCATATTCGAATTATAGAGTTGGTGCAGCATTAGAGCTTAATAATGGAGAATTTGTTCATGGTGCAAATATAGAAAATGCTTCATTTGGATTATCAAATTGTGCTGAGCGAAGTGCAATATACAGTGCATATAGTCAAGGCTACAAGAAAAATGATTTTAAATCATTGACTATAATCGCTAACCACAAGAAACCTGTATCTCCTTGTGGCGCATGTCGACAAGTAATGTATGAATTGTTACCTGAAGGGTGTGAAATTATTTTGGCGAACATAAAAGGAGATCAAATAAAGTTCTCTAAAGAGGAATTGCTTCCTTATGGATTCAATTTCGAGGAAATCAATATTGAAAGCTCATAAATTTTCTTTTGTTGGCATAGCTGGTAAACCTAATGTAGGTAAATCAACATTGATAAATGCTTTAGTTGGAGAAAAAATTGCCATAGTAAGTGACAAATCTCAAACAACAAGAGGAAGAATTTTAGGTATTAAAAATTCTGATAGGTATCAGTTTGTTTTTGTAGATACGCCGGGTCTTCATAAAGGAAAAAAAACACTTAATAAAA
>JAAZUY010000053.1 GCA_018623895.1 bacterium
TGGTACAATTCAATTTGTCGATGCATTAAATGCAATTCCAATCAAAATTAATTCTTTTGAGCCACTCATAAAAGAAAACACAAAAAGTATTATAGAAAACTTTAATAAAGATTCATGGAATAAATACTATGGATATGCAGAACCTTATATCTCTAAAATAAAAAAAGAGGAGAAGTTTCAATTTGTAAGAATGGGTTATTACTGTATAGATAAAGAGTCTTCAAAGAGTAAAGTAGTTGTAAATGAAATAACTTCTTTAAAAGGAAATAAATAATGGATCTTAATGAATTAAATAAGTCTCAAAGGAAAGCAGTTACATATCAAGACGGCTCAGTTTTTGTTATTGCCGGAGCAGGAACAGGTAAGACAAAAACTCTTACAATGAGGATTGCATATCTAATATCGGTTGGTTATGAACCGGAGAAAATATTAGCAGTTACTTTTACCAATAAAGCAGCAAGAGAAATGAAGGAAAGAGCAATAAAATTAGTTGGAAAAAAAGCAGAGAAGGTTGCTATTCAAACTTTTCATTCATTTGCGCTATCTTTCTTAAAAAAACATATTAACTTGCTATCTAGTAATCTTAACAGAAATTTTGTGATTATAGATGAAGACGATGGAAAAAAAATTATAAAAGATTTTCTAAAACAAAATAACTTAACTATAGATAGAAATAATTTCAGATATTACAAGGAAATTATTTCAAAATTTAAGACTCGTCAAGTTAAATTTATAGATGATGAAGATTTAATTGTTTTTGAGTATTATCAAAAATATTTAAAAAACAATAATTTATTAGATTTTGATGATTTAATCATATACACGGAACAAATCTTGAAAGATAATATTGAGATAAGAGAAAGATATCACGATTTTTTCAATAATATTCTTGTTGATGAATTTCAAGACACAGATCTTATTCAATACAACATCATTTTTTTGATGTCTAATAAACATACAAATGTTTTTGTTGTTGGCGACCCGGATCAAACAATTTATAGTTTCAGAGGGTCTAACTATAATAATAATATAAATTTCTTGAGAGATTTTAGTGCAGAAAAAATTGTTCTTGATCAGAATTATAGATCTGTAAATAATATATTAAAGTCTGCAAATAGAATTATATCTCATAATAGTAATAGACCAGCAATCAAAGATCTAAAATCAAATTTAGGAGAAGGGGAAAAAATCTCTTATAAAGTATTCTACAACTCAGATGATGAGGCGAAATGGATTGCAAATGAAATAAATATTCTTAAAAAATCAAATATAAAACCAAGGAATATTGCGATATTATATAGAAATAATTACATTTCAAGAATTTTCGAAGATACCTTAATTAATAACGGTATAACTTATACTGTCTATGGAGGCGTTTCTTTTTATCAAAGAAAAGAGATAAAAGACATTTTGTCATACATAAGGGTAATTCTAGACACAACAAAAAATTATTATTTAAAAAGAATAATCAATGTGCCAAGAAGAGGAATTGGGTTACTTACTATTGAAAAGTTAGAAAAAATTTCAGAAAAAAACAACATTTCATTATTTGATTCTATAAATCATTTTGAACAGAAGGGTGAAATAAAAAACAAGGTAATAAAATTTAAAAAACTTATAGAGGATTTAAGAAATAATATTAATGACCATGAAACAATCGTAGATTTTTTGAAGAATCTAATTGAAAAGACTAACTATATAGAATCATTAAAGAACGATAAAGATCCATATTCAGATGATAGAATTCAAAATATAAATGAACTCAAGCCAATATTTATGAGAGCAGATAAATTATATGAAGGTTCCATTGAGAACAAACTTCAAAAATTAATTGATCAAATCTCTCTCTCAACAACATTAGATAATGAAAGAAAGCAGGAAAATTCAATTATCCTTTCAACAATACATCAAGTCAAAGGGCTTGAATTTGAGGCTGTATTCATGGTGGCCATGGAAAGAGGAATTTTTCCTAGAGATGAGGAGAGCCATGAATTAGATGAAGAGAGAAGAGTTTGTTATGTTGGAATTACAAGAGCAAAGAAACATCTATATCTAACATATTCACAACAACGATTTGTCTTCGGTCAACTAAAATATCAAACTGCATCTAAATTTATCAATGAGACAAAAGTTATAGATCAAAAAAATGACGAAAATATTTTAACTGGAGATAAGGTTATTCATGGAGAATTCGGAGAGGGAATAGTTATAAGTAACAGCAACGGGATTTTAACAATAGCATTTAAGTTTCCTCACAAGATAAAAAAATTTGAAAGCAATAGCGCATTTATAAAAAAGAAAAAACTTGTTAATTAATATAGAATTATATGTGAAATAAATCAGAAAAAATTTAATAAATATTATAAATGATATAATATTCCTTAGGAGTTACTATGAGGATAAAAAGTAGAATAGAAAATTTAAGAAATAAGATAGAGAAAGCTAATCAAGAATATTATGTCTTAAATAGACCTTCAATGAGCGATTATAAATATGATGAACTTATGAATGAACTAATTGAACTCGAAAAAAAATACCCCAAATATAGAAAATCATCATCACCAACTAATAAAGTTGGAGCATTACCAAAAAACAAATTCTCAAAAGTCAAACATAAAAAATCAATGTTATCCTTATCGAATGTATTTAATTTAGATGATTTATACGCTTATTTTAAGAATATTCAAACAAATAAGGATATTTCATATATAACTGAGATGAAAATTGATGGATTGGCTATTAGCCTTGTATACAAAAAAGGAAACCTAATTCAAGCCGCAACAAGGGGTAATGGTATTGTAGGTGAAGATGTCACGGAGAATATAAAAGTAATTACTTCAATCCCAAAAACACTAAAAAGGCCTGTAGATATTGAGGTTCGTGGTGAAGTTTTTATGTCAAAAAAAGCATTTAAAAAACTCAACGAACAAAGACAAAATGATAAAGATGAACTCTTTGCTAATCCTAGAAATGCAGCAGCGGGATCCCTAAGACAATTAGATGTTGAAGTTGTTAAAAGAAGAAATCTTGATGCATTTTTTTATTCTATTGTTGATCCAGAAAAACATGTTTCTACCCAGGCTGAAGCAATTGAATATATTTCTAGTTTAGGATTAAAAGTAAACAACAATTTTAAAGTTAAAAAAAATCTAGAACAAATTGCCGATGAAATAACGAAATACGAGAAAATCAGAGAAGAACTTGATTTTGAAATAGACGGGATTGTAGTAAAAGTTAATGAATTTAATACATACAAGTCAATAGGTTACACATCGAAATACCCCAAGTGGGCAACAGCATATAAATTTCAGCCAGAAAAAGGAACTACAAAAGTACTTGATATAATATTCCAAATTGGTAGAACTGGAGTATTAACACCTGTAGCAGTGTTGGAACCAATTTTTTTGTCTGGTTCAAAAATATCTCGGGCAACTCTTCACAACGAAGATTTTATAAGAAATAAAGATATAAGAATAAACGATGATGTAATAATTCATAAAGCTGGAGAAATAATTCCAGAAGTTATTGAAGTTGATAAAACAAAAAGAAAAGATCAAAAACCCTTTTATATGATTCAAAACTGTCCAGTTTGTGGATCAAAACTCTCTAAGAAAAAGGAAGAAGTAGATTACTTTTGTCTTAATACAAATTGTGAAGCGAGAAAAATTAATTCTATAATTCATTTTTGTAATAGATCAGCGATGAATATAGAATTCCTGGGACAAAAAGTTATAAAAGATTTATTCGGTTTAGGATATTTGAAAGATATAACTGATTTATATAATTTATCAAAATTTAAAAAAGAATTAATAAATCTACCTGGTTTTGGAGAAAAAAAGGTCGATAACATTTTAAATTCTATAGAAAAAAGCAAGAATCAAACTCCAGATAAAGTGTTATTTGGATTAGGAATAAAAAATGTTGGACTAACGGTATCAAAAAATTTAATTAATACATTTGAATCAATTAATAGTTTATCTCAAGCTAATAAAAATAGAATTATGGAAGTATATGATATCGGTGAAGAAATTGCAGACTCAATAATTCATTATTTTAGAGAAGATAAAAATAAAAAGATATTAGAAAAGTTAGAACGAAA
>JAAZUY010000054.1 GCA_018623895.1 bacterium
TAATATATAAGTAGAATTCATATTAAAAATTAAATATTAAAAATATAATTATCTATGAAATTTGACCAGTGTATTACCAGTGAGTGCATTTAGGCTATAAACAAAAAACCCCACAAGTGTGGGGTTTTAAGATTAATAATAATACTTCTAAGAACAATCTTCACAAGAACTAAAACAATATGGACCAACCGTTTGATTACCGGTAATATTTACAATCACTTCTCTATCACCCCACTGATTTGTTCCACATTTTTCTTTTTTTAATTTTTCACCGTCTTCCCATCCATCAGTATCCCAGTCTTTATGAAGTCCATTTCTAAATTTAAATACTTGCTTACCTGGGGGCATCATTATTTTTCCTGACCAAATGCCATTCAACCCCTTAGTCATTTTAATTCCTGAAGGCCCAGTACTTGACCCAGAAACAACATAAACACTAGGTTCTTCAGCCAAGCCTTTTTCGACCTTTGTATTTGACATATCAACTAAAAAGTTGACTTCTATTTTTTTAGTAATACCATAATCGATATCTGACCAATAATCCATAACATCCTGAAATCTATCTCTTGATTTAATTTTTCCAGAGTTATTAAGGGTCCATATATCAGCAAACCTTAAGTCAATAGATTTACCAGTTTCATTATGTTTGAATTTTTCAATACCAGTAACATAAACCTTATACCCATTTTTTGATGAGTAAGCGTTAATACTTTTTTTCTCCATACTTAAATCAGTATGCCAGTTATTAATATTATTGATAAAATTAATTTCTGATTTTAAGTCTCTAATATTCTTTTTTTCTGGATATCCTACTGATTGATAATCAGGTGCTAAAACAGATTTTATCATATTTGAATCATTTGCTAAATATCCATCATAAAATGTTTTGACTGAGTTATTAATTTTTGATGGAATGTTAGATTGATTAGTACATCCAGTAATGAACAAAAAGGAAATAATAAATATTTTACATAATAAACTCTTCATTTTTTCTCCATAATAATTATTAAAACTACAATTTATGATTTAAAATGACCAGTGTATTACCAGTGCGTTTAGTACTTTTGATCTAATAAAGAGTGTGAATTAAAATTATTCTTTATTTTCATTTTTTTTAACTAATTCATATCCCCATTCTGCAAGTGTTTCGAAAATTGGAACTAGTTCTTTTGCTTTATCTGTCAATGAATATTCTACTCTTGGGGGTGTTTCAGGATATGAAACTCTATTTAACATTTTGTGTCCAACTAGTTCTGATAATTGGGTAGACAATACTTTTCTTGAAATTGTTGGAATTAGAGCATCAAGTTTTCCGAATCGTTTAGGTGATTTTTTTAAATGAGATATAATAATTGGTTTCCATTTCCCACCTACAATAGTTAAAGCATATGTCAAAGGACACTTATTGTGTTTCATAATATTAAATCCTCTTAATTGTTACTTTGAAGTAACTACTATTTGACTATTTGATAATATATAAGTTACTAAAAGTATCTATTATTAATAACTTTATGTAACAAATAAAACTAAATATAAAAAATGAAATCCTTAATTAACCATTTTAAAACAAGTCCTATACCGACCTGGATAAATATTGTACAAATTTTATTAACTATGATTGTCATTCAGCAGACATATCAATTTTACTTTGATATCGATGCAGTTTCGTCATCAGGGATTACAACCGAGGGTATTCCAAATAAAAACCTGATTTATGAATTTGCGGGTAGGACTGGAACTATGGCTGTAATTTCTATTTTAATAATGCTATCACAGGATGTTAAACTATTTATCATTATGTTTGTTATGAATGTTTTTCGGGAAGGACAAGAAACAATAATTGATCCTCTTTATCCATTAGCAAATGCGCCTGTCGATCCCACCACAGATTTAATTCTTCATATCATCATTGTCGCCATTGAAATTATGGCATTATTAAAATTAATTAACATTTTTAAAGCCAAAAACTGACCAGTGTATTACCAGTGCATTTAGTACTTTTTAGGGTGTTTTTAAGGAAATCAGACAAAAACAGGTATAAAAGACAAAAGCCTCATTCCTTCTCGAGAAATAAGGCTTTAAAGTGTCGGGGTGGAGAGATTCGAACTCCCGACCTCCTGCTCCCAAAGCAGGCTCAGAATCCTCTATAAATGAAACTTTACCAGTGTATCTGTAGCGGAAATCGAGCCATCTATTTTTGATTGAACTTTTACTACTATTTTTGGTATAATTACTATTATGGCTAATAAAATATTTTACTTATTTTTATCAGTAGCGATTGCATGTGCATCTATAATTGACATCATTCCTAATGATTGTGGAATGGAATGTTGCGAGAAAATGGAAGATACCTGCTGCCCGTCAGAAACAAATTCTCATAATTGTGAAAACGGATATGGTTCATGTTTTGTTCAAATTTCTTCATCAGAAAATATTTTAAAATCTTGTTGTAAAATTGAATTTAAGAAGAATTCAATTTTTAACATCCCTAATGCTATCAATTTAAATTTTAACCAAAGTAAAAGTTTAGTTAAGTCTTATTTTAAACTCATAAAAAAGAATACTACTACTACCTCTCTCCTTATTTGTTGATCTAATCCTTTATTAGCAATAAAGCCTTTTTTTAAAAAGGTGTAAAAAAATTAAAGGATTAAAACATGTTAAAACAAAATATATTTGTGCTTTCTATTTTTTTATTAAGCACAATAAACAGTCAAACAATTGAAATTGAAAAAGCAAATGTTAATATTAAACGAAATGAAATCGTTTTTAAAGTAAAGGGTTTAGTTTGTTCTTTTTGTGCACAAGGTCTTCAAAAAAGTCTCTCAAAACTCAAATTCATTGATAAAAAAAAGTATCAAAAAGGAGTATATGTAGATATTGAAAATCAGTATACCTTAGTGGCTGTTAAGGATGGTTCTAAAATAAAAATAGATGACGCTGTATCGGCAATAATTGATGCTGGTTATGCTGTAGATGCTATATACCATAACCCATATGGTGATAAAATAGAAACCTTTTCAAAACCTCGTCTATATCAAAATGGAGGTGAAAAATGAGACCTAAGTTATTAAGTGTCCTTACCCTATTTACATCCTCAGGCACCTTGGTTTGTTGTGTATTGCCCATGGTAATTGCTACCATTGCAGGAGGTGCATCGGTTGGCACATTATTAACCCTTTTTCCTTGGTTAATACCACTTTCAATGCATAAAGGATGGATATTTATGTTTTCAGGAATTTTAATTGCAATAAGCGGATATATAACCTTCAGAAAATCAAGAGAAGTTGCATGCGATACTAATTCTGGAGAGGAAGGATGTGAAATAACTGGAAGGTTTAATAAAAGAATGTTCTATTTATCATCATTTATTTTCTTGATTGGAGGATTTGTATCCTATTTATTGGCACCCCTAATGAATCTTTTCAATTAAAAATGTATAAGTATGCTAAAAGGTTATGCGGATTTTTGTTGTGCATGAATTTTATTTTTGCACATCCAACCACATACAAATCTGGAAAAGTATTATGGTATATTAAAAATAATTCTATACAGGATTTAAGATTGGGCTACAGCATTAAACATAATTGGCTTATTGGTGCTAGACATATAAAAAATTTAAATACTTCGAATTTTATGTTTAACTCAAACTGGCTATTGAAAAGGTGGAACGAAATTGGTTCTCAAGCAAATCTATACTTTCTAAGTAACTTTGATATCAATAATAAATTACATTTTGGTATACAGGGTGACTGGGAAAATAGGAGATGGTACGTGGCATCAATGATTGATTACTATAATAATAAAAATTCATATGAAATGAGACTAGGGTATAGCCCCTATTTAATTGATTTTGAAGGTCTCTCTTCTTGGATAATCCTTCAAAATATGAATGGAGAGTTAAGACCTATTTTAAGATTTTTCAAAAATCAATATTTATTAGAAATACGATTAAATGAAAATTTTAATTCTTACATCACTTTTATGATACATTTTTAGGAGCAAAAAATTATATTTATGTATAAAGACCTAATCAAATTCATTTTATTTTTTTCTTTAGCAAGTTCACAATATTATCAAGTTGGA
>JAAZUY010000055.1 GCA_018623895.1 bacterium
AAAGATCAAACGGGATATAAAAACCTCCTGCAATTAAATAAAAAAAAGTTTAATGGTGAAATTAATTTTCAAGACATAGTTGAGCTTAAAGAAGGAATCTGCTTTACACTGAGAAATTATAAGATAAATTATACTAAAGAAATTTTAGACAACAATGGGGAATTAATAGATGCGGTTTTGGCATTTAGAGAAAAATTATCAGATTTTTTTGTATGCATAAATAATTATGAAAAAGATAATTTAACTAATACTAAAATTATGGAGGATGCTTTATTATCTAAAAGACTTGTTTTTATTCCTGAGTATAATGTGTTTTATAAAAACAATGACTACAGAAAAACTTACGAAGATATATGTAATTTGAGGGGAGTTAAAATTTCAGAATATGATCACTATTTAATTTCAAATCAAGAATTCAGAGAGTTATTTTCAAATAGAACATTTGATAATTATAATGAGTTTTGTAAATTACATAATTTTTCGGGTCCTAAAATAAATAACATTCAATTACCTGAAGTATATATTAATGATAAGTTAGCTACCGTTGATTATCTAAGATCTTTGTCACACATTGGTTTGAAAAAAAGATTAGGTAGTAATAACATAAAAAAAAATATTTATGTAGATAGATTAGAGAAAGAATTAAATGTAATTGAAAAACTTGGATATGTAAATTATTTTTTGATTGTATTTGATATAGTAAGGTTTGCTAAAAAAAATGATATAAATGTGGGCCCTGGAAGAGGCTCATCTGCAGGATCTTTAGTTTGTTACGTGCTTGGAATTACAGAGATCGACCCAATAATCTACAACACTTATTTTGAACGATTTTTAAATCCAGAAAGAAAATCGCTTCCAGATATTGATTTAGATTTTGAAGATTCAAGAAGAAACGAAGTCATCGAATACGCCTTTAGAAAATATTCAATACACAACGTTGTTTCAATTATTACTTTTCAAAAATATACTTTAAATTCAGCGTTAAAAGATATCTCAAAACTGATGAATATTGATAGTATTAGATCTAAGTATTTAATTGAAAAAATAATGAATGGAGAGATTGATGATTTAGATAAAGAAATGGTTGAACTTAAAAATAGGTCACAATCATTAGTCGGATTGATTAAACAAACAGGGACACATCCAGCGGGGCTTATATTTTCAAAAAATAAATTAGACAACCTTTTGCCTATGCAAGAAGGTCAACAAGGAACATATCAATCTCAAATCGAACTTAAAGAGCTTGAAAATTTTGGGTTTATTAAAATTGATTTTCTAGGTTTGAGAACTCTAAGTATAATGTCACAGATAATTAACAGAATAAATTTGAAAGAACAGTTCAATTTATCTAAAATATCAATGCAGGATACGAAAACGTATAATCTTTTGAAGTCGGGAGATACATGGGGTATTTTTCAACTTGAGTCAAGAGGGATTAATAAAGTAGTTAAGAGATTAAAACCTGAAAAATTTGATGATTTAGTCGCATTGATAGCCTTGTATAGACCTGGACCGATGAAAAACATCGATGAATTTGTCCTTAGGAAAAATGGCAAATCATTTACGCATATGCATTCAGAGCTTAAATCAATTTTAGATGAAACATATGGAATTATTGTATATCAAGAACAAGTTTTAAGAATAGTTCAAGAATTTGCAAATTATTCATTATCTGAAGCGGATATTTTCAGAAGAGCGATATCAAAAAAAGATAGCAAACTACTATTTGAGGAGAGAAAAAAATTTATAGATAAAGCAGTAAAAAATAACCAAGATTTTTCAGTAGCAAAGCACATTTACGATATTATTATAAAATTTGCAAATTATGGGTTTAACAAGAGTCATAGTGTTTCATACGCATTATTGACGTATCAGATGGCTTTTTTAAAAGCAAATTATTATAATGATTTTATATTAACTATGCTTGATTTTTCAATTGGTGATAGTAAAACAACTTTCGATATAATGAAAATAATTAAGACTAAAAATATGTTGATAGGAACACCAGATATTAATTTAAGCTCAAAAAAATATACGGTTTTGAATGGCAAAATTATTCCTCCATTAAATATTGTGAAATCAATAAATGAAGAATTATCAAATTTTTTAATAGAAAACAGATCAAATAAATATGTATCTTTTCATGATTTGAAAACAAAGATTTTTAAAAAGATAAGTGAAAAAAAGTTGAAAATGTTGATATATTCTGGTGCTTTAGACTCATTAGATTTAAATAAAAAAAGTATGGTAGAAAATATATCGCTAAAGACAATCGAGTACTCAAAATATGTTGAAGATTTTTCATACAGCAAATTCCCCGAATACACTTATATTGAGTTACAAAAATTTGAGTTAGAATCTTATGGATACAATTTAAAGTATAATCTTAAAAATTACCTTGAAAAATATAAGCTAAGAAAAATAGCTGACTTAACTTTATCAAAAAAAATTAGTATTGCTTGTATATCAATAAATAAAAAGGAAATATATACAAAAGAAAAGAAATTAATGGCATTTTTGGAATTATACGACGGTGAAAAAAAGATTGTGGCTAAAGTGTTTCCTACAATTTATTCTAAGATTAAGGATGTTGATATTTATAAATATCCTTTAAAAGTATTATTAAAATTAGAAAAATATAAAGAAAAAATCGATTATATTATTAATGATATTAGTATCTTAAGTTCTAATTAATTGTGATAAAATAAGGTATATATATCTTAGGAATTTTTATGCAAATATTAATAATGTTTCAATGGGCAGTCATTTCAATAGCTGTAATTCCAAATTTGATATTAGGATTAAAAAGAGGAGCTCTAAAATCAGTTTATTTTTTTGTGATTAATATCATGCTTGCATTTTTTATACTTGCAATTATATCTGATCTATCATTGTATTATTTATTTAAGCCTGAAGAAATTATAAAAACTATTAATGAAACAAACCTTTTAGATAGTCTAGAATTTGATTTTTCAAGTATTGATTATTTAGTTACATTAGGAGATATTTTTTATAAGCTAATAGTATTTTTTACTTTATTTTTTATAATCAGATGGTTGATAAATTATGTTTTTTTTGGTTTAATATGGGAATTTAAATTTAAACAAAAAGAAAAAGCAAAAAAAAGATATAAATCTATTCGAAATAGATTAACCGGAGGTTTTTTGGGTGCTATAAAAGGATTCATATTAGCCATAATTTTTTTATCTCCCTTTATGTCTTTGTTTTCAAGCATTAATAATCTAAATTTAGAAGCAGAGTTGACATATCAAGATTATTCTTATGAAAATCTTAAAACTAATTCTGGTTTTCAAAAATATTATGATCAAATATTTGATTATGCATTCGTAACTGAATTTCAATCTGGAAGAAGTTTAAACCTTAGAGAAGAATTTAAAATCTTTTTCGAGTGCTTAACTATTTTAAGAAATGAAGGATACCTAGATTCAAATTTTGAATTTAGTGATTCTATTGATTTAAAAATTGATGATATTCATGATATCTTGATAAAATTAAAAAACTCAAACCTAGTTTTATCACTTTTAGAAATTTCTTCACAAATGTTAATTGATGGTTTTTTTGATGAGATAATAAATATCGAAATGGGTACGTTTCTTTCTGATGACGCAAAGCATTATATTTCAAATTTAGATTGGGAAAAAGAACTAACTTTATATACCAGCATTCTTGAAAACACAGAAGGCTTTGAAACTTTTCAAAATATAAATGATGTAATTGAAAACTTTGTTGTTGATGGCGAAATATCAGATGAAAACATTTCATTTTTTTCTAATATATTGATTAAATTTTTCGAAACTGAGATATTCAACTTTTCTGGTCATTTCATTGATTCATATTTAAATTATGAAACGGATCAAAGTGAAATATTTAATATTTTAAAAGAAATCTTTGAAGACGAAGATGTTGATTTTAAGATTTCAAATGAAATCGAATCTTTTATTTCATTAATTCATCAAGTGAATGAATTCACGTCAATAAGTGAATTGATGGCATTAATTAATGAATTTGATTTGCAAAAATTTTATGAGATTGGATATGATTTTGGAAGCTTGAGCGAACA
>JAAZUY010000009.1 GCA_018623895.1 bacterium
CTATGCGGAGCCCTTAGCAATAAATCAGGATTATTTTTTGCCTCTTTTACTATTTTTTTCATTACCATTATAAATTCATCTAATGTCTCTTTTGATTCAGATTCAGTTGGTTCAATCATCATGGCTTGTTTATATATTAGAGGAAAGTAAATTGTTGGAGGATGTATTCCATAATCAAGCAATCTTTTTGCAATATCATATGTTTTGACATTAGTATTAAAATTTAATCCATCATATACGAATTCATGCATACAAAAAGATTTTAATGGCATATGAAAATATTCCTTGAGTGAAGCTTTAATGTAGTTAGCATTTAATACGGCATTTTTGCCCATTTCACTTAGATTTTCTATTCCAAGTGATAGCATGTAAACATATGCTCTTATATATACTGCAGCATTACCCATAAAATTTCCAATTTCCCCAATGGAATTTTTGTTGTAAGTTCTAATATAATTATCTTCTTTTTGAATTATCTGTGGGTTTGGTAAATATTCAATTAAGAATTTTTTTACACCTACAGGACCAGATCCTGGACCACCGCCACCATGAGGAGTTGAAAAAGTTTTATGAAGATTAATGTGCATTACGTCAAAGCCCATATCACCTGGACGAGCAACACCTACTAAAGCATTTAAATTTGCTCCATCATAATAAAGCAACCCTCCATGGGAGTGAACTTTTTCGGAGATTAATTCAATATCTTTCTCAAAAACACCAGATGTATTTGGATTTGTAAGCATAAGACCAGCAATTCTATCACTTAATACACTCTCAAGAGATTCAAGATTAACAGTACCATCGTCATTTGATTCGATTTCAACAACATTAAATCCTGTAATTATTGCAGATGCAGGATTTGTTCCATGAGCATTATCTGGAACAATAATAGTGTCTCTTTTGAAATCACCTCTTGATTGATGATAAGCCTTAATTATCATTAAACCGATATGTTCTCCATGAGCACCAGCGTATGAATTTAGCGTAAATTTATCCATTCCTGAAATATTTGATAGCATTTTTTGTGTTTCAAAATTAATTTTAAGAAAACCTTGAATGCTATGATCAGGTTGATTTGGATGAATATATCTAAATCCGTCCAAAGTTGCAAGTTCATCATTTAGTTTTGGATTATATTTCATTGTGCAAGATCCAAGAGGATAAAAAGTGCTTTCAATTCCAAAATTCTTTTTAGCTAAAAGATCAAAATGTCGCATTACCTCAAGTTCTGAAACTTCAGGTAGTAATAATGGGTCTTTTCTTTGATGAGACTCGCTTATTTCTTTTTTTGGAAATGAATCAAGGTCAAGGTTAAATCCAATTCTTCCAGGTGATCCTTTTTGAAATATCAATAATTTTTCAGATTTTAGCATTTTTTTATCTCCTCAATGAATAGATCTATTTCCTCTTTTGATCTTTTTTCAGTCAATGCAAAAGTCAACAAATTATTCTTGTGAATTTTAGGTCCTAGAAAACCCTTAGATATTAAAGTTTCGTTCAATTTTTCGGCATCTTTATTATATTTAAGAGTAAATTCTTTAAAATGTTCTGAACTAAAAGGATCTTCAAAAGATTTTATAGTTAAAAGTTTCTCTTTAAGATATGCCGCTCTATCCAAACATGTTTGAGATATTCCAGTTAATCCTTTTTTTCCAAGTAAAGATGTATAGACAACAACTGCGAGAGCATTTAAAGATTGATTAGAACATATGTTAGAATTGGCTTTATCTCTTCTTATGTGTTGCTCTCTAGCTTGTAAAGTTAAAACAAAACCTACACTTTCTTCTGAGTCTATTGTCATACCACAAATTCTTCCAGGTAGTTTTCTAAGATATTGATTTTTTGTTGCAAGATAACCAATATAAGGACCACCTGCTTGAACAGGAATTCCAAAAGCTTGCATATCTCCACAAGAAATATCAGCACCCTCAGAAGAAGGGGTTTTCAAAATTGGAAGAGCAGTTGCTTCTCTATTTAATATCATAAGACCTTTTTTTGAATGAATCATTGAGGATATTATGCTTGAGTTTTCAATTAATCCGTATTTATTTGGAGACTGAATAACAATTCCCATATGATCTTCACCTAACAATTCAAGTTCATTTATATCGAGAAGTCCGTCTTTCTCTTTTAAAATTTCAACTGATAAACCTCTGTATTTTGCATAAGTCGATACTACGTTAATAATTTTTTCATCGACTGTACTAGATATTAGAATTTTTTCTTTTTTTGTTATTGAATAAGCCATGAATACAGCTTCAGCTGTAGCTGTGGTGCCATCATACATAGAAGCATTTGATACATCCATACCAGTTAAATTACAAACTATCGATTGATACTCAAAAATATATTGAAGAGTACCTTGAGAAACTTCAGGTTGATAAGGAGTATAAGATGTTAAAAATTCTTGTCTAGATGTAATGTTTTTTACTGCAGAAGGTACATAGTGATCGAATGCACCGTTTCCTTGAAAAGAAATAACTTGATTATTAAGTTTGGATAATTTTTCCATATGTTTTGTGAGTTTTATATCATCCATTTTTTGAGGCAAGTTAAAAGCGAATCTATTTTTAATTGACTTAGGAATAGATTGGAATAATTCATCTTTATTTTTCGCACCTATCTTATCTAACATTTCTTTTATATTATTTTTTGTTTGTGGTTGGTATTTATGCATTATTTTTTCCTCTATTTTCTGGAAGACATATATTCATCACGATTCATTAAATTATCAGGAGTTTTATCAATTTTGACAATTACAATAAAAGTTTTCTCTGCTTCCGTGTTTAATTTTTCTGGCATATCACTTAAAGAATTATTAACCTCAACAATCTCTCCAGATACAGGAGAGTATAGATCTGCTGCTGCTTTAACTGATTCAATTGCACCCATAGAATCACCTGCATCTAATTTTGTTCCAACTGTTGGAAGATCAACGTATACAATATCTCCTAATTGTTCTTGAGCATAATTTGATATACCAATGTATGCTTTGTTATCTTCGACTTTAACCCACTCATCTGAATTCGTAAACATCAAATCATTCATATAATTTACTCCTTTTTATATTTTTTTTTCATAAATATTTTTTTTGTTATAACACAATCAAACAAATTATTTCGTATTTCAACACTTAGTTTTGTTCCAATTTTTGAATAATCACTATTGATGTATGCCATAGCAAGACCTTGAGAATGATTAGGTAATTTATAACCTGTAGTAATATATCCTATTGAGTCACCATCTTTTAAAATTCTGTAATTTTTTCTTGGAATCCCTTTTTCAAGCATTTTAATACCAACTAATTTCTTCTTAAGATTGCCAATTTCTTTTTGTATTTTTGATTTTCCAATATAATTCTCATTTTTCAATGCAAAACTCAATCCTGCTTCTAAAGGAGAAATGCTCTCTGAAATTTCATTACCATATAATGGTAGAGATGCTTCAAATCTAAGGGTATCACGTGCCCCAAGACCTATTGGCATAACATTTAAACTAAGTAGATTTTCGAATATTTCTTTGATTTTATGATTTAATCCGTAAATTTCAAAACCATCTTCTCCAGTGTATCCAGACCTTGAAACTACAAAAAATGATTCTAAATTTAGAACATTAAAATCCATAAAATTTAATTTTTTTAAATCAAAATCAATAATTTTTTGAAGTACTCTCTCACTTTCTTTTCCTTGAATTGAAATTTGACTTATTTTTTCTGAAAGATCAATTATAGTTACGTCGAAATTTCCTTTATTTTTTAATATCCAATTATGTATTTTAGATGTATTACTTGCATTACTCACAATCATAATAATCGTTTCTGAGAGAGCATATATCAATACATCATCTAGAATCTTTCCCTTTTTATTTAGAAATAATGAATACTTAACTTTTCTTTCTTTAGAAATTTTGTTAGTAGAAAGATGATTAATAAAACTCATAGCTTCTTTTCCAGATAAAATAATATTTCCCATATGAGAAACATCAAATAAACCAACATTATTTCTTACAGCTTGATGTTCATTAATTATAGATGAATATATTAGAGGCATATCGTAGCCTGAAAAAGAAGTCATTTTAGCATTTAATTTCAAATGAATATCATAAAGAGAGGTTTTTTTCATAAATTAATGCTCCTTAAATATATTATACAAGAATATAGAATTTAAATAAATTTTTTTCTCTCTTTTTCATATTTATAAGCTATCTTTATTAAAGTTTCATCTTGATTTTTTTTGCCAAAAAAAACTAAACTTTTCACAACATCGTTCTTATAAAATGAAGGAACAACTATTGAAGGTAATCCAATTATTGGAGTTTCACCAATCCATCTTGTTGAAACAATTGCATCTAAATTATTTTCATATAGAATATTCTCAAAAAGTTGAGATTTATCTAATAATTTTCTTCTTTTATAAATATAATCTGGATCATCAATTTTTCCTGAAGTATTATTCGATTTTATGAGCAAATCTTGACCATATTTCAAGCATCTTTCTTTATTTTTGATATTTAGTTTAATAATATCATCCAAGGATTTTATTTCCGGATTATCATTTTTTTCTAAATACTTATTTAAGCTATACTTCATTTCATAAAATAAAGTTTCAGAGTTATCAACAGGAGTATATTTCATATTTAATATTTTATAAGTGCAACAGTATTTGAGAGTTTCTTTCATTTCGTTTATAATTTCATTGTCATTTTTATCATTTGGATAGTTTGAAAAATTTAGAATACCTATTTTAAATTCTTTTGTATTATCTAGATCCTTAGTAATTTCTTTATTAGTCATGACCTCAAAAAGTAGCGCTAAATCATAAACATTTTTTGCCATGGGACCTGGCGTATCTTGAAAGAAGCTTATAGGAATAATTCCTTTATTAGATAAAAGACCATATGTAGGTCTAAGTGAAACTATTTGATTTTGATAAGCCGGAGCGATTAGAGATCCATTCGTTTCAGTTCCTATGGAAATCGGAGAAAAATTTAATGCTACAGCCACTGCTGAGCCTGTAGATGATCCTAAGGGATCAATTTTATTGTTAAAAGCATGCTTAACTTGACCATTAAGACTCCCAAAGCCAGAGGGCATTTTTTTGTCTGACATAAAATAAGCCCACTCAGATAAATTGGCTTTTCCAATTATAATCAAACCTTTATCTTTTAGGATTTTAACTATTTCTGCATCTTTTTTTGATAGATTATTTCTCATGATATATGAATTTGCTGTATTATTTGTTCCTTTAAGATCGATGTTGTCTTTTATTAAAATAGGTATTCCATGTAATTTTGATCTGATTGAATTATTTTTTCTCTCTAAATCAAGTTTTTTTGCAATTTTAAATGCCGTTTTGTTAATGCTTGATATAGAGTTATAATCTTTATCTAATAAATTTATTTTATTTAAATAATGATGAACTAACTCATTAGAAGTGATTGATCCATTCTCAAGATGCTTAATAATTTCAGATAAATCCTTTAATTTGTTAATCATATTATATTAAACTTTTTCCAGTCATTGATTTTGGTTTCTTTATATTCATTAATTTAAGAATTGTAGGAGCCACATCACAGAGAGAGCCACCCATGATCTTTAATTTTTTATCAGTTATAGCAATAGGAACTAAATTAGTTGTATGTGCAGTGTGAGGAGAACCATCATCATTTATCATTTTTTCACTGTTTCCGTGATCAGATAATACTATTGCAATACCATTTTTTTTATTTATTAATTCAATTATTTCCTTCATACATGAATCAATAGTCTCAATAGATTTAATTGTAGCATCTAGAGACCCCGTGTGTCCTACCATATCAGGGTTAGCAAAGTTTAATACAATTAAATCAAACCTTTCGGAGGATAATGCGTTTAACATTTCATTTTTAACTTTAATTGCTGACATCTCTGGTTTCAAATCGTATGTTTTAACTTTAGGTGATTCTACTAAAATTCTTTTTGAATTTTCAAATTTTTTTTCAACTCCTCCATCAAAAAAGAATGTTACATGGGGATATTTTTCGGTTTCTGCTAAACGTAATTGAGTCAGCTCATTATTTTCAATAATCTCTCCTAATGTCTGATTTAATTCAATAAATGGAAAAGCAATTTTTCCGGAAACTGATTCAGAGTAATACATCATTGATACAAAAAAGATGTTATCAAGTCTTTTTTTCAATTTAAAAGTAGGTTTGTTTTCACTTATATAATCACTTGTTGCATCAGGATTTGATATTGCGGTTGCTAATCTTATAGCTCTGTCAGGTCTAAAATTAATAAAAACAATTGAATCATTATCTTCAATTCTCCCATTTGGATCTACAACAAAAGGCTCTATAAATTCATCAGTAATACCGTTTTTGTAAAATTCTTTGATTTTATCTTTTGGATTACTAAATGTGTTACTTTTTCCTAAAGTCATTGCATCATAACATTTTTGAATTCTTGACCAATTATTATCTCTATCCATAGCGTAATATCTACCTGAAATAGTAGAGATTTTGATATTTAAATCTAATAGTCTGGATATAAATTTTATTCCTGATTTAGGATTTGTATCTCTGCCATCTGTAAATGCATGTAAGTATGTAGGAATATTTTTTGTATTAGCAAGTTCAAAAATTGCTTCAACATGATTTATATGAGAATGCACTCCCCCATCGCTTACCAAGCCTAAAATATGGACTTTTGATTTATTCTTCTTAGCGTGTTCAAAAGCTTCTAAAATTATTTTATTTTTAAAAAAATCTTTATTTTCAATACTTTTATTTATTCTGCTTAAAGATTGATATACAACTCTACCGGCCCCCAAATTAAGATGACCTACCTCACTATTTCCCATTTGTCCTTCAGGCAAACCAACAGATGATCCACTAGCCATCAAGGTGTTATTTGGATATTCATTAAATAGTTTATTTAAAAACGGAGTTTTAGCTAGTTTAACGGCATTTCCTTTTACACTTTCAGACAAACCATAACCATCAAGAATAATTAGTGAAATATTTTTTTTCATATTTTTACCTCGATATATATTATACACTTTGTGAAATAAAAAAGCATATTTAGCTTTATATTTTTCTAATAGAATAAAAAATATGATACAATTTAGGTGTTAGATTTTTCAATCAAATTTATAATTAAACAATAATTAAGGAGAACAAGTTATGCCATTTATAAGTGATATTTATGCAAGAGAAGTTATAGATTCAAGAGGAAATCCAACTGTAGAGGTTGAAGTTTTTACTGAATCAGGAGCATTTGGAAGAGCAATAGTTCCAAGTGGTGCATCAACTGGAGAACATGAAGCAGTGGAATTAAGGGATGGTGATCCTAAAAGATATTTTGGAAAAGGTGTATTAAAAGCTGTAGAAAATGTTAATAAAATTATAGCAGAGCAATTAATAGGCTTTGATGTAACTGACCAAAATGGAATAGATAAAAGAATGTTAGAATTAGACGGAACAGAAAATAAGTCTAAACTTGGTGCTAATGCAATTTTAGGAGTATCAATGGCTTCTGCAAAAGCTGCTTCAAATTATTTAGGCTTAGAATTATTTAATTATTTAGGCGGTTTTAATGCCAAAGAGTTGCCTGTTCCAATGATGAACATTCTCAATGGAGGGTCTCATGCGGATAACAGTGTTGATTTTCAAGAGTTCATGATAATGCCTACCGGTGCCAAATCAATCAAAGAAGCTGTAAGAATGGGTTCTGAAGTTTTTCATAGTCTAAAAAAAGTATTAAAATCCCAAGGCCACAATACCTCAGTTGGAGATGAAGGCGGTTTTGCCCCCAACTTAAGTTCTAATGAAGAAGCTTTAAAAGTTATTTTAGAGGCGATAAAAGTTGCGGGATATAAGCCAGGAGAAGACATTTTTCTTGCCATGGATGTAGCATCATCTGAATTTTATGATAAGAAAACTAAAACTTATGTGCTTGAGGGAGAAGGGAATAAAAAATTAACTTCAAAAGAAATGGTTAAATTTTATCAAGACCTTTGTTCAAAATATCCAATAATTTCAATTGAAGATGGATTAGATGAAAATGATTGGGAAGGATGGAAGTATCTTACAGAGAAGTTGGGAGATAAGATCCAGTTAGTTGGTGACGATTTATTTGTAACAAATACTAAGAGACTTAAAGAGGGAATTGATATGGGTGTAGGAAATTCAATCTTAGTTAAAGTTAACCAAATTGGAACATTAACAGAGACATTTGAAGCTATTGAAATGGCTAAAAAGTCAGGATATACAGCAGTTATTTCTCATAGAAGTGGTGAATCTGAAGACACTTCTATTGCTGATATTGCAGTTGCGATGAACACCGGTCAAATAAAAACAGGAAGCTTATCCAGAACTGATAGGATTGCAAAATATAATCAGTTAATAAGAATCGAAGACCAATTGGAAGAGACTGCTCAATATAAAGGAATTAAAACCTTTTATAATCTAAAATAGATTCTACTGGCAAGAAATTTTCTTGCCTTTTTTGATAGTAATAAATAGGAGCAAGCTTTGAAAAATATAGTAATTAATAAAAAAGTTAGGCATGATTATTTTATTGAAGAAACTTATGAAGCAGGACTAATTTTAAAGGGTTCTGAAATAAAATCTATTCGTGAAAAAAAAGTAAATATCGAAGGGGCATATGTCTTAGTAAAAAATAATGAAGCTTTTTTAATAAATATGCATATTGCGAAATATAAATTTTCCTCTGTCGATTTTGACGAAAATAGAACTAGAAAGTTACTGCTAAATAAAAATCAAATTTTAAAATTAAAAGAAAATAAAAAAAAATTTAACTTTACTATAGTGCCTTTAAGGTTGTATATAAAAGATAGTCTTGCTAAAATAGAGATAGCTCTTGCAAAAGGAAAAAAACTTTACGATAAGAGAAAAAGTATAGCTGAAAAGGATATTAAAAGAAAAATTGAAAAAAGACATAAGATTAGAGTCTGAAAATTCAATAAATTTTTATAAGTTTGAGGATCTAAGCCCCTCACAACTATATGACATTTTTAATTTAAGACTTAGTGTTTTTGTTACAGAACAAAAAATTTTGTATGTTGATACTGATTATTATGATCAAGATGCAGATCATTGGCTTTTTCACAATAAAGGTAAATTAAAAAGTTATGCCAGAGTAATTAAACCGGGAAAAAAATATGATTTTTTTTCAATTGGAAGAGTTGTTACAGAGAAAAAAAGTAGAAATAAAGGATATTCAAGCAGACTTATTAATAAGATAATTAATCATTATAAAAAAGACTTCATTATTTCTGCACAATACCAATTAGTTAATTTTTACGAAAAATTTGGATTTAAGGTTGATTCAAAACCATACATTGAAGAGGGCCTTAAACATGTTAAAATGAAATTATTATATAAGGTGGAAAATCATTAAATTTTTATGAAATATTTAAGTTCAAAGGAAATAAGGAATTTATTTCTAAACTTCTTTCAGAAATTAAATCACAAGGTTGAAAAATCAGCATCATTGGTGCCAGTAAATGACAAGTCATTATTATGGATAAATTCTGGAGTTGCTGCAATAAAAGATTTTTTTGACGGAACCAAAAAACCGTCTTCTAAAAGAATTGTTAATATTCAAAAATGTATAAGAACAAATGATATAGATAACGTCGGACTTACATCAAGACATCATACATTTTTTGAGATGCTTGGAAATTTTTCGATTGGAGACTATTTTAAAGATCAAGCAATTGAGTATGCTTTTGAACTTTTGACTTCTAAAGATTTTTTTGATATCAACAAAAATAAACTATTTATGACATACCATCCTTCAGATCAAAGCACCCTTAATAAGTGGAAGAGTCTCGGGATCGATGAAAATCATTTGATTCCACTAGAAGCCAATTTTTGGGAGATTGGTAGTGGTCCATGTGGACCAGATACTGAAATCTTTTTTGATCGAGGACCAGCATTTGATTCTAGAGGGATTGATTTAATCATTAATGAGATTGACAATGAGAGATATGTAGAAATTTGGAATATAGTATTTTCACAATTTAATTCTACTGAGGGACTTGAAAGAAAAAATTACCCAGAACTTCCACAAAAAAACATTGATACTGGGGCAGGATTAGAGAGATGGGCATCAATATTTCAGAATACAAAGACCAACTTTGAAACCGATCTTTTTCTTCCAATTATTAACAAAATAGAAAAAATATCAGGGATTAAATATAATTACCAAGAACAATTTAGAGTTATTGCTGATCATATTAAAACAATAGTATTTGCTATATCTGACGGAGTAGTTTTATCAAATGAAGGAAGAGGATACGTTCTTAGAAGGTTATTAAGAAGAGCTGTAAAAAAAGGTATTGAATTAAATCTTAAAGAACCATTTTTGTATGAATTAGTTTCAACTGTCATTAATCTTATGAAAGATGAATACCCAAAATTATTATTATCAGATAAAATTGTAAGAAAAGTAATAAAGATGGAAGAAGAAAAATTTTTTAAAACAATTTTTGAAGGTGAAAAATTATTAAATAACGAATTAAAAAATACATCTGAAGTTCTTTCAGGATCTATTGCATTTAAATTGTACGATACTTATGGATTTCCGATTGAATTAACTGAAGAATATTCAAAAGAAAAGAATATTCGAATTGATAAGGAAGAATTTCAGAGATGCATGGAAATTCAAAGAAAACGATCAAGAGATAGCATTAAAAGAGTAGATTCAATGTCAGATCAAGATCAGAACTATTTAAGTTTCAAATCAAAATCAGAATTTATAGGTTATGATTCTATGAAATCAGATTCAAAAATTATTGGAATATTTGAAAAGGGTGTTGTTTTAGATAAAACTCCATTTTATGCTTCTAGTGGAGGTCAAAAAGCTGATTTTGGAACTATTCAAGGTTTTGATGTTGAAAATGTAATTAAGCTTCCAAATAATCAACATCTTCATATGATACGTAATCACAATCTTAAATTGAATGATAAAGTTTATGCTAAAGTTGATGAGCTAAAAAGAGACTCGGTAAGTAGAAATCATTCAGCGGCACATTTATTTCACCAAGCAATAAGAGAGTTATTAGGAGATCATTCAAGCCAAAAAGGACAACAAGTTTCTGAGAATTCATGGAGATTTGATTTTAATCATTATGAAAATCTATCTGAAAAACAAATCATTCAAATTGAAAATTTAGTAAACCATCATATAAAAATTAATCCACACACAGTTGATATATACGAAACAAGTTTAGAAGAGGCAATAAACGCTGGCGCTTTGGCAAATTTTGGAGATAAATATGGTGATGTTGTTAGAGTTGTAGATATGGGATGGTCTATAGAATTATGTGGCGGCACACATGTGCAAAAAACTCAAGATATAAAAAAATTCTGTATATCAAGTTATTCATCCATTGGATCAGGTATTTACAGAATGGAAGGTGTAACCGGAGATCACATTAATCAAAAAAATTCAGGTTATTTATCATCTTATTTTGTTGAAATAAAAAAACTAAGAAAAAAGATATCTGATAAAAATTATAATATTAGTTTAAAAGAACCAGATATTATTGGATCGTACTTAGATATTATAAATCTCAGATCATATATCAAAGAAATTCAAAATAAAATTAAGATTGAAGATAAAAAGAGTTTGGAAATAAGTAACGATTGGATTTCTGAAACAATAGAGCTCAATAAAATTGATAAGAGCAAAAAAAGTCAGGTAATAAAAATTATTGATCTTCCAAAAAATATGATCAGGAATGTAACTGACAAGATTTTTGAAAAATTAAATCTTAACGAATGTATTTTGGTTATAAAAAATCAGGATAATATTTACTATTCAGTTAAATCTAGAATAGATACTGCAAGAGATTGGATTCAGAGATTAAATATTTATTTCAGTGGATCTGGTGGAGGAAATAGCAAGTTCTGTCAGGGGGGCTCAAAAATAAATGCAGATCGAATCAAAAAATATGAAGAGTTTGACTTATGAATAAATATCTTGGATTAGATGTTGGTACGAAAACTCTTGGACTTTCTATAAGTTTATCTGGTATTATTGCTTCACCCTTAGAAACTCTAAGATTTGAAGAATACAATTATCAAGTTCCAATAAATTATGTAAAAGAATTAATAAAAAAACATAAAATTACAGATGTTGTGATAGGCTTTCCAAAACATATGAATAATGATTTAAGTAAAACTAGTGAAATATCAATAATCTATAAAAATAAGTTGAACCATATTAATACACATCTTTGGGATGAAAGATTATCTACAAAAACCGCTTATCAAATTATGAATAGAAATAAACTTTCTGTCAAAAAGAAAAAAAAACAAAAAGATACCATTTCTGCAGTAATAATTCTACAGAACTTTCTTAATCAAACTAATTCTTAAGGAAAAAAGAATTGTTACACAGTTAAATATTTAATAAATTAGAGGAAAAGATTATTTACGATTCAAATATACAAATTAGTGATATAAGAGAAGAAGCTCTTCATTTAAATATCCCAATAATAAAAAAAGAAACTGAAAAAGAATTGATTAAAATTATAAAAAAGTATAATATAAAAAGTATACTTGAAATAGGAACTGCGAATTCATATAGTTCCCATATATTTGCTAGATACGGAGCCAAAGTTTTATCTTTAGAAAAGAATTATAAAATGTATAATTTGGCTTTGAAAAATTTAATTAATTCAAAACTAAATAAAAACATTCAAGTTTTATTTAAAGATGCCCTTCTTTATGATACAAATAAAAAATTTGATATGATTTTTATTGATGGCTCAAAAACAAACTATTTAAAATTTTTTCAAAAATTTCAAAATAATTTAAACCATAAAGGAATTATAATTACTGATAACATTAATTTTCACAAATTAAAAATTGAAGAAGTTAATAGAAGAACTAAAAAAATATTATTAAGAATTAATGAATATAAAGAATTTTTAAAAAAAAACAAAATATTTAAAACAATATTTTTAGATGTTGGAGATGGAATAAGTATATCAAAGAAAGTAAAATAAATTTGATTATTTATTAAATTAGTATTAATTTTAAGTAATAAAATGTATAATAAATTGATTAATGAGGAGAAAAAAATGTCGCTAAAAAATAAAAAAATTTTTCAACTAACTCAAGAAGGTTACAATGATTTAAAATTGGAATTAAAAGATTTAGTTGATATTAAGAGAGATGAGAATCTTGAAGCATTAAAAGAAGCAAGAGCTCAAGGTGACTTATCTGAAAATGCTGATTATGATGCAGCAAGAACAGAGCAAGCTCGTATTGAAGCAAGAATATCAGAAATTGAGAACATATTAAAATTTTC